>NZ_JBHSDI010000012.1:0-283010 GCF_042651045.1 Marinobacter lacisalsi | reverse complement strand
GCTCCGATCGCCATGGAAGATGGCCTGCGCTTCGCGATTCGCGAAGGTGGCCGTACCGTTGGTGCCGGCGTGGTTTCCAAGATCATCGAGTAAGTTGCTTCGATGGTCCGGAAAAGGGGCTGCTTTGCAGCCCCTTTTTCTGTTCCGCAAGTACGTACACCCTGCATTGTGGGTGGCTGGATAGCTGCTTGACACTGCTGGGTATTATGCATACAATGCGGCTCCTTTTTTTGAAGGTCGGCTAACAGTAGCTGCTACGAGTGGAGTTTGGTGCATCATGCAAAGCCAAAAGATTCGAATCCGGTTGAAGGCGTTTGATTATCGCCTGATCGACCAGTCCACGCAGGAGATTGTCGATACCGCAAAGCGGACCGGCGCTCAGGTGCGTGGACCTATCCCTCTGCCGACGCGGAAGGAAAAGTACACCATCCTGATCTCCCCGCACGTCAACAAAGACGCGCGCGATCAGTATGAAATTCGTACTCATAAGCGTTTGCTCGACATCGTCGAGCCGACGGAAAAGACAGTAGATGCTTTGATGAAGCTGGATCTGGCAGCGGGTGTAGACGTTCAGATCAGCCTCGGCTAATACCGGACCGGTATTGGTCAGTGTAACTGTCCTAAGGCCATAGAGGGTGCGAGCCCCGTACACTATAGAGGTGAAACATGGCAATTGGTGTAGTCGGTCGTAAGGCCGGAATGACCCGTATTTTTACGGAAGACGGGCGCTCAGTGCCCGTAACGGTAATCGAGGTTGAAGCTAACCGCATTACCCAACTGAAGACCCTCGAAAGCGATGGCTATCGTGCCGTTCAGGTAACGGTCGGCAACCGTCGTCCCTCCCGGGTATCCAAGGCGCAAGCTGGTCATTACGCGAAAGCGGGTGTTGAGGCCGGTCGTGGTCTGTGGGAATTCCGTCTCGCCGATGGTGAAGGCGACGATCTGCAGGCCGGCGGCGAAATCACCGTGTCCGTTTTTGAAGACGGTCAGACCGTGGATGCCACTGCCCATTCCAAGGGTAAGGGTTTCCAGGGCGGCGTGAAGCGCTGGAACTTCTCCATGCAGGACGCTACCCACGGTAACTCCCTGTCTCACCGTGCTCCGGGTTCCATTGGTCAGAACCAGACCCCGGGTAAGGTATTCAAGGGCAAGAAGATGGCCGGTCAGATGGGCAACAAGCAGGTAACCACCCAGAATCTGGAAGTGGTTCGTGTTGACGCCGAGCGCAATCTGCTGCTGGTTCGTGGCGCTGTTCCCGGTGCTACCGGTGGCAACGTGATCATCAAGCCTGCAGTTAAAGCCTGAGGAGCGGTGCGATGGAATTGACAATTACAGGTAGCGGCAAGGGTGTTTCGGTATCCGACGCCGCGTTCGCCAAAGAATTCAACGAGTCGTTGGTTCACCAGGTCGTCACCGCCTACATGGCTGGTGGTCGTCAGGGTACCAAGGCTCAGAAGACCCGTTCTGAAGTCAGCGGCGGTGGCAAGAAGCCGTGGCGTCAGAAGGGAACGGGTCGTGCCCGTGCCGGTACCATTCGCAGCCCGATCTGGCGCTCCGGTGGTGTGACATTTGCGGCCAAGCCTCGCAGCTTTGAGCAGAAGGTTAACCGCAAGATGTATCGGGCCGCGATGCAGTCCATTTTTTCCGAGCTGGTTCGTCAGGAACGCCTGGTGCTGGTTGACGACATCAATGTCGACAGCCCGAAGACCAAGGCGTTCAGCGAGAAGCTGAAGGGTCTGGGTGTTACCAATGCCCTGATCCTCGCCGAGAATGTAGAGCAGAACCTTCATCTGGCGTCCCGCAATATTCCGCACGTAGACGTGCGCGACGTTGCTGGCCTTGATCCGGTAAGCCTGGTTGCCTTTGAGAAGGTTGTGGTTACCGTTCCGGCTCTTAAGAAGATCGAGGAGATGCTGGGATGAATCAGGAACGTATCTACAAGGTTCTACTGGGACCGCACGTATCAGAAAAGACCTCTCTGGCTGCTGAAAGCAACCACGTTGTATTCCGGGTCGCCCCGGATGCGAGCAAGCCGGAGATCAAGAAAGCCGTTGAGCAGCTGTTCAACGTCACCGTCGAAGGTGTTCAGGTTCTGAACCGTAAGGGTAAGCTCAAGCGTACCGTTCGCGGCTTCGGCAAGCGTGCTGACATCCGTAAGGCTTATGTGAAGCTTGCGGAAGGTCAGGACATCGATTTTCTGGATGTGGAATAAGGTAAAGGGGTCGTAATATGCCGATCGTCAAAACCAAACCAACATCTGCCGGACGCCGTCACGTTGTAAAGCTTTACAACCCGGATCTCCACAAGGGGCGCCCTTACGAGCCGTTGGTAGAATCGAAGAGCAAATCGGGTGGTCGTAACCATTTTGGTCGTATCACTACCCGTCACGTTGGTGGTGGCCACAAGCAGCACTACCGCGTCATTGATTTCAAGCGGACCAAAGATGGTATTCCGGCGGTCATCGAGCGCCTGGAATACGATCCGAACCGCTCTGCGCACATTGCACTGCTGAAGTACGCCGATGGCGAGCGTCGCTATATTATCGCTCCCAAGGGCATGAGCATCGGTGATCCTGTGCGCTCCGGTATCGACGCACCGATCAAGGTGGGCTCCACGCTGCCAATCAGGAACATTCCGGTTGGTTCCGTGATCCACTGCGTCGAACTCAAGCCTGGCAAAGGTGCCCAGCTGGCTCGCTCCGCGGGCGCATCCGTACAGCTGGTTGCAAGGGAAGGGGCTTATGCCACCATCCGCCTGCGCTCAGGTGAAATGCGAAAGGTGCTTGTAGAATGCCGTGCAACGCTGGGTGAAGTATCCAACAGCGAGCACAGCCTCAAGCAGCTTGGTAAAGCGGGTGCATCACGTTGGCGCGGCAAACGGCCAACAGTACGTGGTGTTGCTATGAACCCAGTTGACCACCCACATGGTGGTGGTGAAGGGCGTACCTCTGGCGGGCGTCACCCGGTTACTCCGTGGGGTGTTCCGACCAAAGGGCATAAGACTCGTAAGAACAAGCGTACTGACAAGATGATAGTACGTCGTCGTTCGGCCAAGTAAACGACTACATAGAGGTAATTGCTGTGCCACGTTCTTTGAAGAAAGGTCCTTTTATAGACCTGCATCTGATGAAGAAGGTCGAAACAGCTCTGGAAGCGAACGACAAGCGGCCAATCAAGACCTGGTCCCGTCGTTCCACGATCTTTCCGGAGTTCGTTGGTTTGACCATTGCAGTCCACAACGGCAAGCAACACGTGCCCGTCTATGTGACCGAAGATATGGTAGGTCACAAGCTGGGCGAGTTCGCGGCAACGCGTTCTTACCGTGGTCATGCTGCCGACAAGAAAGCTAAACGCTGATTGTGAGGGGAAACGAAATGGAAGTAGCAGCCAAGTACAAGGGCGCTCGCCTCTCTGCTCAGAAAGCACGTCTTGTCGCTGACCAGGTACGTGGAAAGGCAGTTGAGGACGCCCTTAACATTCTGACTTTCAGCCCGAAGAAGGCATCGGTGATCATCAAGAAAGCTCTTGAGTCCGCCATTGCCAACGCTGAGCATAACGAAGGTCTGGACGTAGATGATCTGCGGGTTTCCACCGTCATGGTGGATGAAGGTCCGACGCTCAAGCGGATCAAAGCTCGAGCCAAGGGGCGCGCTGACCGTATTTTGAAGCGCACCTGTCATATCACCGTCAAGGTCGCCGACAAGTAGGAGATGCTCAGATGGGTCATAAAGTAAATCCGACCGGCATGCGCCTCGGGGTTGTCAAAGAGCACAACTCTGTCTGGTATGCCGAGAAGAAGGACTATGCGAAAAAACTGCTGAATGATATTCAGGTTCGCACATTCCTGGAAAAGCGTCTTGTAAAGGCGTCAGTCAGCAAGATCGTGATCGAGCGCCCGGCTCAAAATGCCCGCATCACGATCCATACCGCCCGTCCCGGTATCGTTATCGGTAAAAAGGGTGAAGATGTTGACCGTCTGCGTCGCGAAGTTGGCGAGCTGATGGGTGTGCCCGTGCACATCAACATCGAGGAAGTCCGCAAGCCGGATCTGGATGCCAAGCTGGTAGCGCAAAACGTTGCCGGTCAGCTCGAGCGTCGCGTGATGTTCCGTCGTGCCATGAAGCGCGCGGTACAGAACGCCATGCGTCAGGGTGCCAAGGGCATCAAGATTCAGGTTGGTGGTCGTCTCGGGGGCGCCGAAATTGCCCGTTCCGAGTGGTACCGTGAAGGTCGCGTTCCGCTGCACACACTGCGTGCAGACATTGATTACGCCACCTACGAAGCGAAGACCACCTACGGCATCATCGGCGTAAAGGTATGGATCTTCAAGGGTGAGATTCTTGGTGGCATGGACGAGGTCCGCGCTGACAAGAATGCCTCTCGCAAGAAAGGTTCCAAGTAAAGGGGCACTCGTATGCTGCAGCCAAAACGCACGAAATTCCGAAAGGTAATGAAAGGCCGTAACACTGGTCTTGCTCATCGCGCCAACAAGGTGAGCTTCGGTGAATACGGATTGAAAGCGACAACCCGTGGGCGTATAACAGCACGCCAGATTGAGGCGGCCCGTCGTACCATGACGCGTCGGATCAAGCGGGGCGGAAAGATCTGGATCCGGGTGTTCCCGGACAAGCCGATCTCCAGCAAGCCGCTCGAAGTACGTATGGGTAAAGGTAAGGGTTCTGTCGAGTACTGGGTAGCGGAAATCCAGCCAGGTCGTATGTTGTACGAAATGGAGGGGGTTCCCGAAGAAGTGGCACGTGACGCGTTCACTCTTGCCGCTGCCAAACTGCCCGTTCAGACCACCTTTGTAACGAGGACGGTGATGTGATGAAAGCAACAGAGCTGCGTGAGAAATCAGTCGACGAGCTGAACAATGAGCTGATCGACCTCCTGAAGGAGCAGTTCAACCTGCGTATGCGTAAGGCGACAGGTCAGCTGAATCAGAGTCACCTTCTCGGCAAGGTGAAGCGCGACATTGCTCGTGTGAAAACGGTAATGAATGAAAAGGCAGGACAGTAACATGACTGAAGCTACCAAAACTGCCAGAACCCTCAGCGGCAAGGTCGTGAGCAACAAGATGGACAAGTCTGTTGTTGTTCTGGTGGAGCGTCAGGTGAAGCACCCGCTTTACGGCAAGTACGTAAAGCGCTCCACCAAGATCCAGGCTCATGACGAACAGAATCAGTGCAGTATCGGTGATCTGGTAACCATCCAGGAAACCCGCCCCATCTCGAAGAACAAGAGTTGGGCTCTGGTTGAAGTCACCGTACGCGCTTCCAAGGTGTAATTCGCCCGGAGAACAACCATGATTCAAACTCAAACCATGCTTGAAGTCGCTGATAACAGCGGCGCGCGTCAGGTGCAGTGCATCAAGGTCCTGGGCGGTTCACACCGGCGTTATGCCAAGGTAGGGGATATCATCAAGGTGACCGTCAAGGAAGCCATCCCCCGCGGCAAGGTGAAGAAAGGCCAGGTTCTCAACGCTGTCGTTGTAAGAACCCGTAAGGGTGTTCGTCGTCCGGACGGGTCGCTGATCCGCTTTGATGGCAACGCGGCGGTACTTCTTAACAACCAGGACGCGCCCATCGGTACCCGTATTTTCGGGCCGGTAACCCGCGAACTGCGTAACGAGAAGTTTATGAAAATTATCTCACTGGCACCCGAAGTACTTTAAGGACCAGAGGCCGGTTATGAAAAAGATCAAACGAGATGACGAAGTCATCGTGACCACGGGTAAAGACAAGGGCAAGCGCGGCAAAGTCCTGAAGGTTCAGGATGACGGTCGCCTGGTGGTTTCTGGCATCAACATGATGAAGAAACACACCAAGCCTAACCCGATGCTGGGTACCCAGGGTGGCATCGTCGAGAAAGAAGCGCCTATCCAGGCTTCCAACGTGGCTATTTTTAATCCGCAGACCGGCAAGGCCGATCGCGTAGGCTTCCAGATCAAGGAAGACGGCGCCAAGGTGCGGATGTTCAAGTCCACGAATGAAGCTGTCGATAACCAGTAAGGGTGGTGGTTACGATGCTTAACAGTAAAGAGCAATACGGTAAGGAAGTGGTACCGGCTCTGCAGAAAGAGTTCAGCTACAAGAACGTCATGCAGGTACCGCGTATCGAGAAAATCACCCTGAACATGGGTGTCGGCGAAGCGGTTGGCGACAAGAAGCTGATCGAGAACGCCGTTGCAGATCTTGAACGTCTGGCGGGCCAGAAGCCTGTTGTGACCAAGGCACGTAAATCCGTTGCCGGTTTCAAGATCCGTGAAGGTTGGCCCATCGGTTGTAAAGTGACCCTGCGTGGCGAGCGCATGTGGGACTTCTTTGATCGCCTGGTTCACATCGCGATTCCCCGCGTTCGTGACTTCCGTGGTCTGAATCCGAAGTCCTTCGATGGTCGTGGAAACTACAGCATGGGTGTGCGTGAGCAGATCATTTTCCCGGAAATCGACTACGACAAGGCCGACAAGATCCGGGGTCTGGATATCACCATCACCACGACTGCTGGAACCGATGACGAAGGCCGCGAACTGTTGAAAGCCTTTGGCTTTCCGTTCAAGAAATAAGGAACGAGTGACATGGCAAAGGTTTCCATGAAGAACCGTGAGCTCAAGCGCGAAAAGACGGTACAGAAGTACGCCGCCAAGCGCGCCGAGCTCAAGGCGATTATCAAGAACCCGAATATCAGCGACGAAGAACGTTGGGACGCACAGATCAAGCTGCAAAAGCTTCCTCGTGATGCCAGCCCCTCGCGTCTTCGCAATCGTTGCCAGGTTACCGGTCGTCCCCACGGCGTCCTGCGCAAGTTCGAGCTGTCACGGATCAAACTCCGTGAGCACGGCATGCGTGGCGATGTCCCGGGCCTGACCAAGTCAAGCTGGTAATTGTCGCCGCAGTTTATCGCGGCGATCGTTGGTAAGCGGTGCGGCAAGCCGCTGCACAACTAAAAAGATCAGGAGCCTCATACCAATGAGTATGCAAGACACGCTTGCGGATATGCTGACCCGTATCCGTAACGCACAGATGGCACAGAAGGCCGACGTGGCCATGCCGTCTTCCAAAATGAAGGCCTCAGTAGCCCAGGTCCTGAAGGACGAAGGCTATGTCGAGGATTATTCCGTCTCAGCTGACGCCAAGCCGGAACTGACCATTACCCTCAAATACTTCGGCGGTAAGCCGGTTATTGAGGACATTCAGCGTGTCAGCCGCCCCAGTTTGCGCCAGTACAACGGCGCCGGTTCTCTGCCCAAGGTGGCAGGTGGGCTTGGGGTCGCCATCGTGTCTACGTCCAAGGGCGTTATGACCGACCGCGCTGCACGAGCGGCCGGCGTTGGTGGCGAAGTCATCTGCACCGTATTTTAGGAGATACACATGTCCAGGGTTGCCAATAATCCTGTCGTGCTGCCTTCCGGTGTTGAGGTTAAGCTGAACGGACAGGACATTAACGTAAAGGGCTCCAAGGGAGCGCTTGATTTCACCATTCACCAGGCGGTGGAAGTAACGCAGGACGATAACGTACTGCGCTTCGGTCCCCGTGATGGTGCCAAACAGTCCCGCGCTCTTGCTGGCACTACCCGTGCGCTGGTCAACAACATGGTTACCGGCGTTTCTTCCGGGTTCGAGCGCAGGCTCAACCTGACCGGCGTTGGTTACCGGGCACAGGCACAGGGCAAGAAGCTCAACCTGACACTGGGTTTCTCACACCCGGTTGAGTACGAGCTGCCCGAGGGGGTCACCGCTGAAACTCCGTCCAATACGGAGGTTGTTATCCGCGGGATCGACAAGCAACAGGTTGGCCAGGTCGCTGCTGAAATCCGCGCGTTCCGTCCGCCCGAGCCGTATAAGGGCAAGGGTGTTCGTTACTCGGATGAGCAGGTCAGACGCAAAGAAGCCAAGAAGAAATAAGGCGGGACTATGAGCGCGAATACTGAAAGATTGCGTCGCGCACGTAAGGTGCGCATGAAGATCCGTAAGCTGGGCACTGACCGCCTCTGTGTACACCGTACACCGCGGCATATGTACGCCCAGGTCACCACCGCAGATGGCAGCAAGGTTATCGCTTCTGCCTCGACGCTGGACAAGGACCTGCGTCAGGGTGCTACGGGAAATGTGGATGCAGCCACCAAGGTGGGCCAGCTGATTGCTGAGCGTGCCAAGGCTGCTGGTGTCGAAAAGGTCGCTTTTGACCGGTCCGGTTACCGTTACCATGGTCGCGTCCAGGCCCTGGCCGACGCCGCCCGTGAAGCTGGCTTGCAATTCTAAGAGGTGGAGAAGATGAGCGTTAACGAACAGAAGGCGCCTGAGCTCCAGGAAAAGCTGGTTCAGGTTAACCGCGTAGCCAAAGTGGTTAAGGGCGGTCGTATCTTTGCCTTCACTGCACTGACAGTAGTGGGTGATGGCAAGGGTCGTGTAGGCTTCGGCCGTGGCAAGGCCCGGGAAGTTCCGGTTGCCATCCAGAAGGCCATGGAAGCTGCGCGTAAAAATATGGTGGACGTTGCTCTCGACGGCAACACCCTGCAGTATCCGGTCAAGGCTCAGCATGGCGGCTCCAAGGTCTACATGCAGCCGGCCTCTGAAGGTACCGGTATCATCGCCGGTGGTGCGATGCGTGCGGTAATGGAAGTGGCAGGTGTTCAGAACGTACTGTCCAAGTGTTACGGGTCTACCAACCCGGTGAACGTGGTACGTTCCACCATCAAGGGTCTCCAGGCCATGAATGCGCCTGAAGATGTTGCAGCCAAGCGCGGCAAGACCGTGGAAGATATTCTGGGTTGAAGTCATGGCGAACAAGACAATCAAAGTAACATTGACCCGCAGCCCGATCAGCTGTCAGCCCAAGCACAAACTGTGTGTGAAGGGTCTGGGTCTTCGTAAAATCGGTCACACCGTGGAAGTGGAAGATACACCGTCCATCCGCGGTATGATCAACCGGGTAAACTACCTGGTACGGGTCGAGGAGAACTAAGATGCGTCTGAACGAACTTAGTCCGGAACCGGGTTCACGCCCGTCCGCCAAGCGCGTTGGTCGTGGTATTGGTAGTGGCCTTGGCAAGACCGGCGGTCGCGGGCACAAGGGTCTGAAGGCCCGCTCCGGTGGCTCCGTTGCGCCAGGTTTCGAGGGCGGTCAGCAGCCGCTGGCCCGTCGTCTGCCGAAGTTCGGTTTCACCTCCCGTCAGCAGCGTTACGTGGCGGAGATCCGGCTTAACGAACTGGCCAAGGTTGACGGCGATGTAGCCGACCTGGAAGCCCTGAAGAAAGCCGACGTGATCCGTGAAGAAATCCGCGTAGCGCGTGTCATCCTGTCCGGTGAACTGACCCGTCCGGTGACGGTCAAGGGCATGAAGGTGACCAAGGGCGCTCGCGAGGCAATCACTGCCGCGGGTGGCAAAATCGAAGAATAAGGCGAGTCGAGGACTGCATGGCCAAGACATCATCAACGCCTGCGGGTGCGGGTAAGGGACTCTCAGAGCTGCGTTCGCGGCTCTGGTTTGTGGTCCTGGCGCTGCTGATCTACCGGATCGGCGCGCATATTCCGGTCCCGGGGATCAATCCGGATCGCCTGGCGGCACTGTTTGATCAGAATCAGGGCACGATCCTGAGCATGTTCAACATGTTCTCCGGTGGTGCGCTTGAGCGGATGAGTATCTTCGCCCTCGGCATCATGCCTTACATCTCGGCGTCGATCATCATGCAGTTGATGACGGCGGTGAGCCCGAAACTTGAGCAACTCAAGAAAGAGGGTGAGTCCGGGCGCCGCAAGATCAGTCAGTACACCCGTTACGGTACGGTGGTGCTGGCCCTGGTGCAGGGTATGGGTATCTCCATGGGGCTCGCGTCCCAGGGTGTGACCTTTAACGACAGCTTCAGCTTCCACTTTGTGGCCGTGGTCTCCTTCGTGAGCGGTGCGGTGTTCATGATGTGGCTGGGTGAGCAGATTACCGAGCGTGGCATCGGCAACGGCATTTCGCTGCTGATCTTCGCGGGTATCGTCGCTGGTCTGCCCGGTGCGATCGGGCAGACTCTGGAGCAGGCCCGCAGCGGTGAGATGAGCCTGTTGGTAGTGCTCGGCATTGGTGTCCTGGCCGTCGCCGTGGTTGGTTTCGTGGTCTTCATGGAGCGAGGTCAGCGTCGCCTGACCATCAACTATGCGAAACGGCAGCAGGGCCGGAGGGTGTTTGCCCAGCAGTCCAGCCACCTGCCTCTGAAAGTGAACATGGCTGGTGTTATCCCTCCCATCTTTGCCTCGTCCATCCTGCTGTTCCCGGCGTCGCTGGGGCAGTGGTTCGGTCAGGGTGAGGGCATGGAGTGGCTGAGCTCGCTGTCTCAGGCGCTGGCGCCCAGTCAGCCGCTGTACATCATCCTGTTTGCGGCAGCAGTAATATTCTTCTGCTTCTTCTACACGGCACTGATGTACAACCCGAAAGAGGTGGCTGACAACCTGAAGCGGTCCGGTGCCTTTATTCCGGGTATTCGGCCGGGAGAGCAGACCGCCAAGTACATTGATGGCGTGCTGACTCGTCTGACGCTCTTCGGTGCGATGTATATTGCAGCGGTATCCCTGTTCCCGCAGTTGTTGATGGTGGCAGGTAATGTGCCGTTCTATCTGGGCGGTACGTCGTTGCTGATTGTGGTAGTCGTGGTAATGGATTTCATGGCCCAGGTGCAGTCTCACCTGATGTCCCATCAGTACGAATCGCTGATGAAGAAGTCCAACCTCAAGGGCTATGGCCGGGGCTGATCCGTCAGCCCCCATTGAAATCTGGAGTCGACAATGAAAGTACGCGCTTCGGTAAAGAAAATTTGCCGTAACTGCAAAGTAATTCGTCGCAATGGCTCAGTACGGGTCATTTGCACGGAGCCTCGTCACAAGCAGCGCCAGGGCTGATTTCCCAGAAATCAGGACTGGTCGCGAACAGGGCTTGACTGATAGCGCTTGACTCCGTACGGGGTCAAGCGCTATTATTTCGCGCCCTATTTGTGGCGGAACATTCACACAGCAAAGCTTTGAACGCGGAGTAATCTGAATGGCACGTATAGCCGGTGTCAATATACCCGACAACAAACATGCTGTTATCTCGCTGACCTACATCTTTGGTGTTGGCAAGACAGCAGCCCAGAAGCTTTGTGATGCAGCAGGTGTCCAGAAGGACGCCAAGATCAAGGACCTGTCCGACGAGGAAGTGGAGTCGCTTCGTACTGAAGTGGGCAAGCTGACCGTTGAAGGTGATCTGCGTCGCGAAGTCCAGATGAACATCAAGCGTTTGAAGGATCTCGGTTGCCACCGTGGTCTGCGTCATCGTCACGGCCTTCCGGTTCGTGGCCAGCGCACCAAGACCAACGCGCGCACCCGTAAAGGTCCTCGCAAACCGATTCGAAAGTAAGCAGGTAGGCAAACATGGCAAAGCCAGGTACACGTACCCGTAAAAAGGTGAAAAAGACGGTTGTTGATGGCGTCGCGCATATCCACGCGTCCTTCAACAACACTATCGTGACCATTTCCGACCGTCAGGGCAACGTCCTGTCCTGGGCCACTTCTGGTGGTTCCGGTTTCCGTGGTTCACGCAAGAGCACACCTTTTGCTGCGCAGGTAGCAGCTGAAAGAGCCGGTAATGCGGCTGCTGAATACGGCCTTAAAAACCTGGACGTAGAGGTTAAGGGTCCCGGGCCCGGACGTGAATCTGCAGTTCGCGCGCTGAATGCGTGTGGCTACAAGATTACGAACATTACTGATGTGACGCCGATTCCCCATAACGGCTGTCGTCCGCCCAAGAAGCGCCGCGTTTAAAGGAGACAGTTAGATATGGCACGTTACATAGGTCCGAAATGTAAGCTGTCTCGCCGTGAGGGGACAGATCTTTTCCTGAAAAGTGGTGTTCGTGCGCTTGAGTCAAAGTGCAACATCGAACAGCCGCCGGGCATGCATGGCACCCGTCGTGGTCGTCTGTCCGAATATGGCGTACAGCTCCGTGAAAAACAGAAAGTCCGTCGTATCTACGGCGTACTGGAGAAGCAGTTCCGCAACTATTACAAGGAAGCTGCCCGTCTGAAGGGCGCTACCGGCGAGAATCTGCTGCAATTGCTGGAAGCCCGTCTCGACAACGTGGTTTACCGCATGGGCTTTGGCTGCACCCGCGCCGAAGCACGTCAGCTGGTATCCCACAAGGCGGTTCTGGTGAACGACAAGCCGGTGAACATCCCGTCCTACCAGGTTCGTCCCGGTGACGTGGTGAGCATCCGTGAAAAGGCCAAGAACCAGTTGCGCGTCAAGGGTGCGCTGGATCTCGCTGCGAGTCGTGCCCCGGTAGAATGGGTCGAGGTTGACGCCAACAAGATGACCGGCACCTTCAAGACGGTACCTGAGCGTACCGAATTGTCGTCGGACATCAACGAGAACCTCATCGTCGAGCTTTACTCCAAGTAAAGTCCATTAGCAACGAGAGCAGATAGGGGCGTCTATGCAGCGTTCAGTACATGAGTTATTGACACCTCGTACCATCGACGTGAAGGAGCTGAGCAGCACTCGCGCCAAGGTGACTCTGGAGCCGCTCGAGCGTGGCTTCGGTCATACCCTGGGCAGTGCCCTGCGCCGTATCCTCTTGTCCTCAATGCCGGGCTGTGCCATCACCGAGGCGCAGATCGACGGTGTGCTGCACGAGTACAGTGCTATTGAGGGCGTTCAGGAGGACGTCATTGAGATTCTTCTGAACCTCAAGGGCATCGCGGTCAAGATGGGCGGGCGTGACGAAGCTGAGGTCTCCCTCAGCAAGAAAGGCCCGGGTGTTGTGACCGCTGGCGACATCGCGCTGGATCACGATGTTGAAGTGACCAATCCGGATCATGTGATCTGTCACCTGAGTGAAAAGGGTGAAGTGAACATGCGCCTGAAGGTTATGCGCGGCCGTGGTTACGAGCCTGCTGACCAGCGCGGTCTTGATGAAGACGAGACCCGTGCGATTGGACGCCTGCAGCTGGACGCTACCTTCAGTCCGGTACGTCGCGTCGCCTACGCGGTTGAAAGTGCCCGTGTAGAGCAGCGTACCGACCTGGACAAGCTGGTTATCGACCTGGAGACCAATGGTACGATCGATCCGGAAGAAGCGATTCGCCGGGCCGCCACCATTCTCCAGCAGCAGCTGGCCGTCTTTGTCGACTTCGATCATGAGAAAGAGCCGGAGAACGTAGAGGAAGAGGAAGAAATCGATCCGATCCTGCTGCGTCCGGTGGATGATCTGGAGCTGACGGTCCGTTCAGCAAACTGCCTCAAAGCAGAAAACATTTACTACATCGGCGATCTCATCCAGCGGACAGAAGTAGAGCTGCTGAAGACGCCTAACCTGGGTAAAAAGTCGCTTACCGAAATTAAGGACGTGCTGGCCTCCCGTGGCCTGTCCCTGGGTATGCGTCTTGACAACTGGCCGCCGGCAAGCCTTCGTGGTGATGACCGGGTTCTGGGCGGTTGATCGCCGATTAGTTCGAGTTAAGGAATAAGAGCAATGCGTCATCGTAAGAGTGGTCGTAAGTTCAGCAGGACCAGTGCGCATCGCAAGGCCATGTTTCGGAACATGACTGCGTCACTGGTTGGTCATGAGCTGATCAAAACAACCCTGCCCAAGGCGAAGGAACTTCGTCGGGTAGCGGAGCCGTTGATCACGCTCGCCAAGAATGATTCGGTTGCCAATCGTCGTCTGGCATTTTCCCGCCTGCGCGACGATGCAGCAGTCGCCAAGCTCTTTGACGAGCTGGGCCCGCGTTACAGCGAACGTCCTGGTGGCTATCTGCGTATCCTCAAGTGCGGCTTCCGTGCCGGCGATAATGCCCCGATGGCATTCGTCGAGCTGGTTGGTCGTCCTGTGGACATTGAAGCCGAAGAGGTCGATGACGAGTAAGTTTCGTCGTCGTATCCGAGAAAAAGCCGGGGGCCACAAGCTTCCGGCTTTTTTTTGTCTGCAGGACAGGGAGCAGGGTGTTGGATGTCCAAGCCATGCCGTGGACTGGTCGGACGCCTATCGGCTTGACGACTCTTCCATGAACCGTAACAGGGCCTCCTGGTATTCGGGCAGCATGAAGCTACCCGCATGGGGCATGTCGGTGCGCAGGAAACGTTTGGGCTCTTCCGCGGCCTCGTAGAGGGCAAGGCCGTGGTGGATGGGGATGATACCGTCCCGAACGCTGTGAATGATCATAACGGGCACCGGGCTGATCCTGCCTATAAGGTCCACGCCCTCGTACTGGTCGGTGACCGTCCAGCTCAGCGGTATCTGAAATGGCCATGTCAGCCAGAAGTTATCCAGTTTTTCCCGGGCGATGGCGCGAAAACCCGAAAAGGTGCTGTCTGCGATAACTCCGGATAGAGGCGGGTGTTCATTGCGAGGAACCCATTCACTCGCCAGCGTGATGGCCACGGCGCCACCCAGACTCTGGCCCAGCAGGTAGAGCGGAAGCTCGTCAGTGTCCCTTTCCCGACCCAGCCAGCGCAGACCTGTCTCCGCGTCGTGCAACGCGCCCTCCAGGTCGGGTGCGCCGGAGGACTGACCATACCCCCGATAGTCGATCAGCAGGACGTTGTAGCCTGCCTCAGGCAGCCAGGCCACGTTAAGGATATGGCTGCTGATATTCTGGGCATTGCCGTGAAGGAAATAGACATGGCCGCGGGCGTTGCCCTGGGCCGGTAGCCACCACGCATGCAGGGTTTCTCCGTCCGGGGTATCGATCCAGATCTCGTCATGGGCCAGTTCCAGGCGGTCAGGCGTAATGTAAACCTGCCGGTCCGGAAAAAAGAACAGGCTGGTGCAACCACTTTGTAGCAGTCCCAGGCTGGTCAGCGTGACGATCAGAAGTAGGCGCGGAATCCGAGCTTCCATAGGCTTTCATACCGGTCGTAGTGGTGGTTCCTCTCCAGTGACGCTTTTATGCTGTAATCCCGCCCGAAGTGCCAGGCGCCTTCAAGGTATAACGTATCCTCCCGATGCTGGTCGCCGGCGATCCAGGCTTTGCTACGCAGGCCGGTCATCAGGCTTACGAGATCGCCCTGGCGGAGCAGGGCCAGATCGGCGCCGGGGGCTATGTCGTAGCCCCGCCGCATGTGCTTGCTTATCTCCAGGTCACCGGTGACCATGGTCAGTGCCCTGAGCTGGCTGCCAAGGCGCCAGGTGCCACCGGCGCCACCTTCCACATAGGGTGTAAAGATCCGGTCGCCGTCAGCCACTTCCGAGCGCCGGCCGCCAAAACTCACCTGCCATGAGAGCGGGGTAAAGAACGCATCCCGGGGCGTCAGTGAGCGAATACCGACACCCACCAGGCGTTCAACCTGCAATTCCTGGTGATCATGGTAAAGCCGTGTGTCCAAACGCAGGAACTGCAGCTGGGCGCCAGGGCGGTAACCTGCCGGCGGATCGAGAAGGTCGTGGTAGGCAGGACGCAGCGACAGCTCCGTGTAGTGTCGGGCTCCCGTGTAGCCGCCAGCAACGCCGATGCGCATGGTGTCGTGGCCCTGATCATCCCGAACCTCGGGTCGCTCCGGGGGGGCTATGGGTGGCTGATCGTCCAGTTGGCTGCGTGCGACCAGCAGGTCGTGGGACAGGGGGGCAGCAAAATCCCGGGGCCAGTCCTCTTCCTGGGTCTGATGGCGGACATAGTCGTAGGTGGCATCAAGCACCTTCGCCTTTGAGGCGTCAGGCAACGATCGCACTTCGGTGTCGTCCACGCGCACATAGCCGTTGGCGATCGCTGCTGACAGCTGCCGCTCGTTGCTGTCGAGGCTGTTCAGTGCATGGCCTACCTGGGTGGCAGAGGAGGGGCGATAGGTGACGTCCGCCACCAGGTCACGGTCGACTATCCAACGGATGGTGTCCGAGGGAATGGCGTGGGTGCTGACTTCGTCCAGCAGTCCGGTGCCGGGGCGCGCAACGTCGATCAGGGCCAGCAGTCGGTAGGCACAGTTTTCGTCAAAGAAGTAATAGTCGAAATTGCGGTTCCGTATCTCCCAGGTATGGGCCAGCATCTGGTCGACCTCGTCCTGGTTCAGGTTGAGCTCGTATTCCCAAAGATCCCGGTTTTCGATATCGGAATACACCTTCACCATTTCATAGTAGGGGCGAACGGAGGTGATCCCGGGGTAGCCGCCAACGATTCCCCGGTAGGCAAACAGGATTTCACTGTCATGCTCCGCGGCATCGGCGGCATAGGAGATGGTGTTGGCCAGCAGCAGATTGGTCTCGCCGTCTTCTTTCGGTGGATCCAGCCGCAGAAAGGTATGCCCGAACATGGAGGAAGGACTGTTCAGGTAGGAAGCGGCAAAAACCATGGTGACGGCGCGGGTGTTCAGCTGCGCTTTCCAGTCATTGAAGTCGGTGCACGCCGGCTCAGGTGCGGGCAGCTCCAGTTGGGAGCGGATCCAGGCGTCGCGGGCCGGGAACTGGCATCGGGCATGCGCGTTGGGTTCACCGCTCACGGGGGCGGTGATCGCATCGATCGTGGCCTTCAGTTCCGCCCGTGGGTCGTGCTTGCCGTTCTCGGCGAGGAAAAAACTGGCGTCATCGGCCTGGCCGGTGTGCCCGGAGCCCAGGGTATCCGGATGATAGTGGCCGAGTGTGAGCCAGGCGTCGGAAGCTGCGAGTTCCGTCAGCTTTTCGGGGGACAGGGTGTCGGCAAGGGCGCCTGTGGCGGCGGTAAGCAGCAGCCCGAGAGTCAGGCCTGGAAAGGTCCGTGGTGGCATGGAAAGTGTGGTCTTGTGGCTGAAAGGCTGCAGTGCAGGCAGTGGATCCGGGAGATTGACGGCCCGCCCCGGGGGGGCGGACCGTCGGAGAGCATCGACGTATCAGGCTACGTACTTGCTCAGACGCTCGTTCTGCTCGAGCAGTGCCACAATGGCATCTACTGCCTGATCAGAGGTGGTATCAGCATCCGGGAAGATAGATGCAAAGTTATCCTGCAGCAGTTGGCTGAACTCGCCCCGATCGGACTCATCCACGCCCAGCAGGACCGCCAGGGTTTCCAGGTTCTCGCCGGAACCGCGAGACATATCGCGGGCAACCTTGTCGATGTTGCTGTCCATGTACATGGCCATGGACTGGACGGATTCGTTGGTCTGACAGCCGAGTGTGCCGGTCGTCATGCCAAACGTCTGGTTACCGAAAATACCGTTGGTGGTTGCTGCCAACACGTGCGGGGCGATGCCGGACTGTCCTTTCCAGACCATGGCACCGACACCACATCCTGGCTGTGCGAAAGCCATGCTGGATGCACCGAGTAGAATGGCACCTGCAATCAGTTTTTTCATGTTCTGCTCCTTGATTATCGTTTTGCGTCGCTCATTGCCGAATGGGCTCTCCAGGAGCCTGCATTCGTAAGGTACAGTAGTCTGCGCGGTTGACTATCTGCCGCGCAGGCTCCTCGTCCGGAACCCTGACTGTTCCTGGAACAGTATAGTCCAGACTGTCCAAACGCCAAGCTTGATCGTTGATATTCCGGAAGAAATAACGACCGTTTCTCATCCACCGAGATAGGCAGCCTGGACGTCGGGGTTGGCCAGGAGGTTTGCTCCGGTATCCTGAAGCCTGATGCGACCTGTCTCCAGGACATAGCCACGGTCGGCAAGCTGCAGTGCCTGGTTGGCGTTCTGCTCCACCAGGAACACGGTGATACCTTCCTCCCGCAACTTTCCGATGATCTCAAAGATCTGTTTGATCACCAGAGGGGCCAGTCCCAGGGACGGTTCATCCAGGATCATCATCCGCGGTCTACTCATCAGCGCCCGGCCGATGGCCAGCATCTGCTGCTCACCGCCTGACATGGTGCCGGCCCGTTGATGTTCCCGCTCCTTCAGGCGCGGGAACAGCTCGTAGACGTGTTCGATGCCTTTCTGGTTATCCGCCCGCGAATTGAAGAAGCCCCCCATGAAGAGATTCTCTTCCACGGTCAGGCCCGAGAAGACGCGACGCCCCTCGGGGACGATGGCGATGCCAGAGCGCATGATGTCTGCGGTGGGCAGCCGGGTGATATCCCGGCCCTCCAGGAGGACCCGGCCCGATGTCGCCTGGGGAGTGCCACACACGGTCATCAGCAGGGTGGTCTTGCCAGCGCCATTGGCACCGATCAGGGAGACGATCTCCCCCTGTTTTACCTCGACGGACACGCCATGGAGCGCCTCGATCTTGCCGTAGTGGGTATGAACATCTTCCAGTAACAGCATGGGTCAGGCTTCTCCCAGGTAGGCTTTGATAACGTCGTCGTTGTTGCGGATCTCGTCCGGTGTTCCCTGAGCCAGCGGACGGCCCTGGCTGATCACGTTGATACGATCGGATATGCCCATAACCAGGCTCATGTCGTGTTCGATCAGCACCACGGATACGTTGTAATCTTCTTTCAGGCTGATGATCAGCTGGTCCAGCTCACGGGTTTCTGCCGGGTTGAGGCCGGCCGCAGGCTCATCCAGCATCAGCAGCCGGGGTTCGGTGACCATGCAGCGGGCAATTTCCAGACGTCGCTGCTGGCCATAGGCCAGGTTGCCTGCCTCACGGTTTGCCATCTCCATCAGACCGACTCTTTCCAGCCAGTAGGCGGCCCGGTCCAGGGCTTTCTGCTCCCGGGCCCGGTAATTGGGCGTTGCAATCAGGCCGGACAGCAGATTGGTGTTGAGGTGTCGGTGTTGTGCCACCATCAGGTTTTCCACTACCGTCATGCGGCCGAAAAGCCGCACATGCTGGAAGGTGCGCACCAGGCCCATCCTTGAGATCCTGAAGTCCGGCTTGCCCTGAATCTCCCGGCCTTCCAGCAGAATCTTGCCACCAGTGGGTTTGTAAAAACCGCTCATGCAATTGAAAACGGTGGTCTTGCCCGCACCGTTGGGACCGATGATGGAGACGATCTCATGTTCCTGTACATCCAGTGAGACCTGATCCACCGCCAGCAGGCCACCAAAACGCATCGACAGGTTCTGTACTTCTAACACGTTTATTCCCCCGCCTTGAGTTTGATGTTCCGGCGTCGCATGGGAAGCAGGCCCTGGGGCCTCCACACCATCATCAGCACCATGGCGGCACCGAAGATCAGCATGCGGTATTCGGAAAACTCCCGTGCCAGTTCCGGCAGGATGGTGACCGCGATAGCCGCCAGGATGACCCCCATCTGGGATCCCATGCCCCCCAGAACCACAATGGCCAGGATGATGGCGGACTCCAGGAACACAAATGATTCCGGACTGATGAACCCCTGCTTGGAGGCGAATACGGTGCCGGCGAAACCTGCAAAGAAGGCGCCGATAGTGAACGCTGACAGCTTGACCCCGGTGCGGCTGAGGCCCAGGGAGCGGGCGGCAATTTCGTCCTCCCGCAGGGCTTCCCAGGCGCGACCCACCGGCATGCGCATCAGCCGGCGGATGGCAAAAGCCGTGAAGATGGCCAGCACCAATGCGATCAGGTAAAGGAAGATGACCTTGTGTTCGCCGGCATAGGCGATGCCGAAGGTTTCATGGAAGGAGGTATTACCCTCCTCTTTCACCCGCCGACCAAATTCCATGCCGAACAGGGTCGGATCAGGTATGCCGCCAATGCCGTTGGGGCCACCGGTGACGCTGGTCCAGTTGTTCAGCAGGATGCGGATAATCTCGCCGAAGCCCAGGGTGACAATGGCCAGGTAGTCCCCTCGCAACCGTAGCACCGGAAAACCCAGCACCAGGCCGAACAGGGCCGCCAGCAGGGCACCGATGGGCAGGGCCATCCAGAAGGAGAAACCCCAGTAGTTGGAGAGCAGGGCAAAGGTATAGGCTCCCACTGCGTAGAAGGCCACGTAACCCAGGTCCAGCAGGCCCGCGAGGCCCACCACAACGTTCAGGCCCAGCGCCAGCATGATGTAGATCAGCACCAGGGTGGCCAGATCCACTGAGCCCCGGGAGACAAAGAATGGCCAGATCAGTGCAATCGCGATCAGGATGCCGAGGCCAATATTCTCCAGGCGAACGCGCTTTTCCTGGGGCATGGGAGCCCGGTTGGCCATGGGGTTGAGCTCCGCCAGGCCACCGAAGCCACTCATGATCCGGTCACGGAGCAGCTGGAACAGGAATACCACCATGGCGGCGACGGCCACGGCAATCCAGGTAAAGGCACTGGCGCCGGTAACGGTGATCTGCGTCCCCTCGGCGACAAGCTTGAAGCCCAGAATCGGCCAGGCAATGATCAGTGTGATGACGGCACAAAAGAAAGCGTGTCGGAAGTTTTGGACGACCATCAAATCTTCTCCACTTCCGGTTTGCCCAGCAGCCCGGTGGGCTTGAACAGCAGGATCAGAATCAGCAGGCTGAAGGAAATCACGTCCTTGTACTCACCACTGAGATAGCCGGAGGTCATGGCCTCTGCGATACCCAGTATCAATCCGCCCAACATGGCGCCCGGAATACTGCCAATGCCACCGAGAACCGCAGCGGTAAAGGCTTTCAGGCCGGCGATAAAGCCAAACAGGGGGTCCACCGAGCCGTAGTACATGCCCAGCAACAGGCCGGCAACGGCTGCCAGGGCGGCGCCGATCACAAAGGTGGCGGAGATGATGCGGTTGGTATCAATGCCCAGCAGGTTGGCCATGCCCAGATCCTGGGACACGGCCCGGCAGGCACGTCCGATCCGGGAACGGGAAATAAACACCGACAGGGCCGTCATACAGATAAAGGTGGTGACAAAGATGACGATCTGTATCCAGGAAAGGGACATCTGGAAGCTATCATCGCTGCCAAACTGGAAGCCACCTTCAATCAGCGCCGGGAAACCGATGTTGCGGGAACCCTGGGCCAGATGGACATAATTCTGCAGGAAGATAGACATACCGATGGCGGAAATCAGCGGAATCAGGCGATGCCGACCGCGAACCGGCCGGTAGGCGACCCGCTCCACCGCCCAGCCCATGGAACTGGACACAATGACCGCGCAGATCAGCGCGATGAGAAGCACCAGCGGCAACCAGGCGATGCCCAGGGTGGCCAGACCGGTGATGGCAATCAGCGCGGTGTAGGCGCCGATCATGTAAATCTCGCCGTGGGCGAAGTTAATCATGCCGATGATGCCATAAACCATGGTGTAGCCGATGGCAATCAGGGCATAGGTGCTGCCGATGGTCAGTCCGTTGATCAGCTGCTGACAGAAATAAAGCAGGTCTTGCATGGAAGGAATTCTCCGCCAACCTGACACGCAAGTGACCTCCCCGGGGCCGGACACGCCCCCGGGGAGGTCACTTCGGGTTAAGGATTACTGGTTGACGGGCGTCTTGCTGCCGTCAGCGTGCCACTCGTAAACCACGAACTCGAAGGATTCCATGTCACCCTTGTCGTCGTAGCTGACGGTACCAATGGGCGTTTCAAAGGACCCTTCGCGCAGGGCTTCGGCGACCTCGAACGGGTCGGTGGAACCGGCCTGTTCAATGCCTTCGGCGATCAGCTGCACGGCGGTATAGGAGGTCAGTACGAACGGGCCGGACGGATCCTCACCCTTTTCCTCGAATGCCTTTACCAGTTCCTGGTTTTCCGCCTTTTGGTCAAAGCTCGGCGGCAGGGTGACCAGAAGGCCTTCGGCGGCCTCACCGGCAATGGTGTTGATGTCCTTGTTGCCGACCCCTTCAGGTCCCATGAACGTGGCATCCAGGTCCGCCTGGCGTGCCTGACGCAGAATCAGCCCCAGCTCGGGGTGGTAGCCGCCATAGTAGACGTAATCGACATCGGCCTGCTTGAGTTTGGTGACCAGCGATGAGAAATCCTTGTCACCGGCGGTGATACCTTCAAACATCACCACGTTGACGTCGGCATCTTCCAGGGTATCGCGGACGGCGGTTGCAATGCCTTCACCGTACTGCTGCTTGTCGTGAATCACTGCGACGCGCTGGGGATCCTGAGCGATCAGGTGATTGGCCGCCACCGGGCCCTGCATGCTATCGAGGCCGATGGTGCGGAACACCAGCTCGTAACCACGCTCGGTAATGGCAGGGCTGGTGGATGCCGGCGTGATCATCAGGATGCCTTCATCCTCGTAGATATCGGAGGCAGGCTGGGTCGAGCTGGAGCAGAGGTGGCCCACCACAAAGCTGACGCCGTCATTGACCATGCTGTTGGCTACGGTAACGGCCTGTTTTGGGTCGCACACATCGTCCATTTCCACGGCCTTCAGCATTTCGCCATCCACGCCACCATTGGCGTTGATCTGCTCGATGGCCATGCGGGCGCCGGCAAACTGCATATCGCCGTACTGGGCGACAGGCCCGGTCATGGGGCCCGCTATACCGATCTGTATCTCTGCCAGCGCAGCTGCGGGAACGGCGATGGCGGCGGTAACGCCGGTCGCCAGGGCAAGTTTCGTGAAGTTCTTGATCATGTGAAGCTCCTGCCAGTTATGATTTTTTCTTTATTGACAACGGATTAAACAAACACCACCTGATCTTCCCTGTCAAGGACGCCCGGGAACAGCTGGTTGGCATGTTGCCGATACCGGTCGCTGATCCCATTTTTCCCGGTTGCCTGCCTCCTTTTGCACCGGACGATGCCGGATTATGTGATATTAAGAATCATTTTTCGATGGCTTTGGGCAAAATATCGCAGACGATCCGTGGTGATTTCCCGATGATGCGAAATGGTAGCAAGAGCCGCGCCATCCTTAGTGCTGATCGTCCATATGATGACCTGCTCAGGTCTCCTCCTGTTCCGGGTCGGACTCTTCCGGGTAGATCAGGTCGCGGAAGGCCTGGTGATCCTGAAGCCTGGAAAAGCTCGGATCCACCGAGGCGTCGTCGCGGTAGGCGTCGGAGATTTCCACCGCCGTGGCGAGGTTGGCCACGGCATCATCCCAGCGGCCGATCTCGGCATAGGCACAGGCAAGCTGATAGTGAGCGTGGCCGTTCTGGGGGTCCAGCTTCAGTGCCCGCTGACAAAGGCTGATGGCCCACAGCGGTTCCTGCATTTCCAGTACCGCATCGGCCTTGAAACTCAGGGCTTCCACATCGTCCGGGCGAAGATCCAGAATGCGGTCGTAGGCGCTGATCTTGTTCTGTTGGGAGGTTTCCTGGCTGGCTTTCAGCCACAGGGAATGCACCTCGTTGGTGCGTTCGATCTCTGCCTGGTTCTGGTGGATGATGTCGGATTTCTGTTGCAGCTGTTCCTCGATGGACTCAAGACGGTTCTCGTATTCCACCACCAGTTCGTTCACCCGCTTCTCTGCGAGGCTGGTGAGCTGATTGCGCATGTCACGAATCGAATTCCAGCCGATCACCACCAGGATAGAAGTGGCACCGGCGATCAGGTAGAAGAAATAGGTCACGGTATCGGTGGCATAGGACATGGTCTTGTCTGCCACGGACAGTTCCTTGTCCACCACCTTTTCGATGAGTTCCGCGCGGGTGTTCTGCATCTCGGTCCGCAGGGCCTTGGTTTCTTCCAGCAGGTACAGTTCCACGAATGGCGTGTACATGGACTTCTCAAGCTCGGGGATCTCTTTCTCCACATCCTCTGCCGTGGGGCCGCCTCGTTCTTCTCCGGTGGGTTGTGCCTCGGCAATGACTGGCAGAACAAGCAGCAGTGCCAGCAGGCAAGCTCGGAGGGAGGGTATCTGGTGCATCGCAATTCCTGTAAGTCGGGTGGAAACCTGATGCGAACCATAGCATAACCTGCGGGTGGCGTACCTGTGCCCGTCGTGCTCTGCCGCAGCTTTACAGGGCCATGGAAGAGGCTGCTCCCGTGCGATGGAAAATACAGGTAGGGGGTAGGCCGTACTTGCTTTTCATGGCGTAAAGACCTCTAATAGTTAGTGGTATAAACAAATGGTGTTGTTAAAACATGTCCAACCTGAAAGAGCGCCAAGGCGATGCAATAGCCTCGCAGGCTGACGGTAAGAGTTATGAGCAGGTGCTGGTCGCCCTGCGCCGGGTCATTCGTGCCACTGACCTCCACTCCAAGCAACTGAGCAAGCACGTTGGCCTGACAGGCCCGCAGTTGCTCATCATGCGCACGATCCGGGATCTGGGCGAGGTGACCATTGGCACCATTGCCGACCATGTCAGCCTCAGTCAGGCTACGGTCACCACCATCCTTGACCGGCTGGAACACCGTAACCTGGTCTATCGGGTGCGTAGTACCCGCGACAAACGTAAGGTCCATGCCCATCTGACGGATGATGGCGCTGAACTGCTGGGCCGTGCGCCGCTGCCCCTGCAGGACAACTTCATCCGCAAGTTCCAGAATCTGGATCAATGGGAGCAGAGCATGATTGTGGCGTCGCTGCAGCGTGTTGCGAATATGATGGATGCGGACGACCTTGATGCATCCCCGGTGCTGGATGTGGGGTCAGTGCTGCGGGAAGACGGCTGGAAAGGAAAGGGTTGAGGTGCCGGGCCGCCTCACTGGCGGCCCGGGCTGGTAGTCAGCGCCCGGTAAAGGTCAGGCTGTTACTTCTTTTGCCGCGATGTCGCGGATCTTGCCCACCATGGCCCTCAGCCCGTTACCCCGGGTTGGGGAAATGTGGCGGAACAGGTCCAGCTGTTCGAACAGTTCGTCCACATCCGTTGTCAGCAGATCGCGGGGCGTCTTGCCATTCAGGGCCACCAAGATGATAGCGGCCAGGCCGCGCACGATCATGGCGTCTGAATCAATCAGCAGGTACAGCCGGTTGCTACTCTCGTCGAAGTGGTTAATCAACCAGACCTGACTCTGGCAACCGTGAACATAGTTGTCTTCCACTCGTTCATCATCCGGAAAGTCCGGTAGCTGCTTGCCCAGATCAATAATGTAGGCGTAGCGATCTTCCCAGTCATCCAGAAGCTCAAAGGCATCAACCACATCGTCCAGGGTGGTGTCCCTGCCCAGGGGATTGTCGAGAAACTGCTGTTCGCTGGCGGTCATAGCATCCCCAGTTCAAGCTTGGCTTCGTCAGTCAGCATGTCGTTGCTCCAGGGCGGGTCGAAGGTCAGTTCCACGGTGACCTTGTCGACGTTGGGCACATGCTCGACCTTGAGCTTAACATCATCGGTGATCACCGGTCCCATGCCACAACCTGCGGCTGTCAGCGTCATGCGAATGTAGACCTGGTTGCCTTCCTCGGTACCGTTCTCGATGCGGCATTGGTAAATCAACCCGAGGTCCACCACGTTTACCGGAATTTCCGGATCATAGCAGTTGCGCAGGGCTTCCCATACCTGGTTCTCGTTGACGGTGCCATCGGCAGGTGTCTCGAAGCTGCTCTCCATGGGCTTCTTGCCCAGGGCATCGGCGTTATGGCCTTCAATGCGGGCCAGGTTGCCGTTCACCGCCACCGTAAAGCTGCCGCCCAATGACTGGGTGATCGTCACAAAAGTGTCCGACGGAATCATGATTTCCGTGCCGGAGGGCACAATGCGGGCTTCCACCTCACGTTTGGTCAGGACCACTTCCCGTTCTTGCATGCTGAATCAGCCTTTTCTAAAGCTCTCTTTTTTGCCACGGAACCCACGGAAGAACACGGAAAAGCAAAGGATAAAGGCGTTATTGGCCACTAAATCCACGAAAGAACACGAAATTAAAGACAAAGATTCTGGGTTTTCAACCTGTTATTTTCGAGTCTTTTAGTGGGTTTAGTGGCTAAAGTTTTTCCTTTTTTCTTTCCGTGTCATTCTGTGGATTTCGTGGCCAATCAATTCGTCAAGCCACCGTAAAACTCTCACCACAACCACACTCGGCGGTGGCGTTGGGGTTGCGGAACTCGAACATGGAGTTGACACCCTGGGTCACAAAGTCGATCTCGATGCCATTAACCATGGGCAGGTGCTCTTTCCGGACGTAGATATCCACGCCATCCACGGAGTACACCTCGTCGTCGGCTTCCGGTGCCTCGACCCAATGGGTTTCGTATTTGAAACCGGAGCAGCCGCTCTTGCGGATAGCAAGACGAATGCCCCTGGCTTCCGGCTTTTTCGCCAGCTGCTTGCGCACATGCTCTACGGCGCTCGGGGTCATGGTGACCCCGGCGGCCGGAGTGAAGGTTTCAGCTGTCATGGTTCCACCTCCGTCAGGCAAAAAGGCGCTGGATCTTCTGCAGACCGGTGAACAACTGGTCCACCTCTTCCAGCGTATTGTAGAACGCAAAGGACGCCCGGGCGGTGCCGGGAACCCCGTAAAAATCCATCAGCGGCATGGCGCAATGGTGGCCAGTGCGGATCTCGATACCCTGCTGGTCCAGCAGCGTCCCTATATCACTGGGGTGCAGGCCTTCGATTTTAAAGGACATAACCGGCACTTTATTGGGCGCGGTACCGATCACGCTCATCCCCGGAACCGTCTCGACCAGTTCATTGGCACGCGCCAGCAGGGCCTTTTCCGAGGCCTCCATGGCCGGCCGGTCCAGGCTGTCCAGGTAGTCAATGGCAGCACCGAGACCCACGGCTTCGGCAATCGCCGGGGTGCCTGCCTCAAACTTGTAGGGCAGGGTGTTCCAGGTGGTCCGCTCGAAGGAGACACGCTCAATCATTTCGCCACCGCCCTGGTAGGGGGGGATCTCCTCAAGCAGCTGCTCCCTGCCGTACAACACACCAATGCCGGTGGGTCCGAACAGCTTGTGCGATGAGAAGGCGTAGAAGTCGCAGCCAAGGGCCTGCACGTCCGGCTTGAAGTGGGGCACCGCCTGAGCGCCATCCACCACGGTGATCACGCCCTGTGCCTTGGCCTGCTCGATCAGCGGGGCCACCGGGTTGACCGTGCCCAGCACATTGGACACGTGGGTAATGGCCAGCACCCGGGTGCGCTCGCCCAGCAGGCTGTTGAACGAGTCCAGGTCCAGCTCACCGTTCGGGTGCACCTGAATCGGGACGACTTTGGCACCGGTGCGCTCCGCCACCATCTGCCAGGGCACGATGTTGGCGTGGTGCTCCATATGGCTCACCAGGATTTCGTCACCTTCTTTCAGGCGCGGCGCCAGTCCGTTGGCCACCAGGTTGATGGCCTCGGTGGTGCCACGGGTCCAGATGACCTGGCGGGCGCTTTCGGCGTTCAGAAACCGACGTACCGTCTCACGAGCATCTTCGAAGGCTGCCGTCGCCCGGTCGCCCAGGGTATGGGCGCCCCGGTGAACGTTGGAGTGCATCTCACGGTAATACCGGTCCATGGCATCCAGCACCGCCACCGGCTTCTGGGCCGAGGCGCCATTGTCCAGGTACACCATCGGCTTGCCGTTCACCTGCTGGGACAGGATCGGAAAATCCTGGCGAACAGCGGCAACGTCAAAGCCGGTTTTGCTGGCGTTATTTGCCACGGAGAGATCGGTCATGCCGGATCAGGCCTCCTTGAAGGAATCGTCAAAGAACTGGTTCAGGCGCTCGTTGGCGCTGTCGCGAACCTGCTGTACCGGAATCTGGGAAACCAGCTCGTTGATGAACGCCATGGTCAGCAATACGTTGGCGTCGCGACGGTCGATGCCCCGGGACACCAGGTAGAACAGCGACGTCTCATCAAGCTGGCCGATGGTGGCGCCGTGGGCACACTTGACGTCATCGGCGTAGATTTCCAGTTCCGGCTTGGTGTCTATCTCTGCCCCTGTAGACAGCAACAGGTTCTTGTTGTTCATATTCGCATTGGACTTCTGGGCGTCTTTGTGAATATGAATACGACCGTTGAACACCGCGTGGGACTGATCACCGGCAATATTCCGGTAGGTCTCCTCGCTGTTGCAGTTGGGCACCATATGTTCAATGCAGGTGTGGTTGTCGTAGTGCTGCTTGCCCTGGGTAACCACCACGCCGTTTAGCTTGCACTCGGCGCCTTCGCCTTCCAGTCGCAACTGCAGGTCGTGCCGGCGCAGGGGGCCACCAAAGCCGACACAGTGGCTCTCGAAACGGGAGTCCCGCTGCTGGCGGACACCGGTGGCGCCAATATGCTGTACGTTCTGGTCTTCCACGTTCAGGCGGATGCTGGTGATCTGTGCGCCGTCGGCCACCATGAATTCGGTGACGGCATCGACCATGACCGACTCGTCGCCGCTGGATAGGTATTCCTCCACCAGGATTATCTGACTGTGGCGGCCGGCATCCACATAGATCCGCGGGTAGGCGGAACCACTGGCGGTGGCGGTAACCTCATGGACGATAAACAGTGGCTCGCGCAGCGCTGTATCCGGTTTCAGGGTGATCAGCAGGCCATCCTCGAAGCGGGCGGAGTTAAGCCGCGCCATCTGTGTAGCGTTGCTGTCCAGGGTATTGTCCAGGCGCTCGGCCAGGGAAGTCGCCTCGTCATCGGACAGGTCGGCAAAACGCTGCACCGACAGGCCGTCCACCTGTGGGAGGTTGCTGGCCTGGCTGTCTACCACACCATTGCGGAACACCACCCGGTAGCCGTCTTCGGCGATGCGGGTACTGGCACCGCCGGCGGGCAGCCCAGAGGCCAATTCGTCGGACAGCTTCAGATGCTTGCTGGAATACTTCCAGTTCTCGGTCTTGCGGGTCGGCAGTGGCATATCCACTAGCGCCGTACCCCGTTGTTTGCGCAGCGCCAGCAGCGGTTGTGGCAGTGCTTCACCCGCCGGTTGCAGGAAGGCGCTGGAAAGCGTTGGTGCTGGTTTCATTCCACGACCTCCCGATCAGTTGGCAGCTGCTGCTTCGTCTTCCTGAATGCCCAGCCAGCTGTAGCCGCGCTCTTCCAGTTCCAGGGCCAGCTCACGACCGCCGGACTTGACGATCCGGCCGCCGGCCAGCACGTGCACGTAATCCGGCACAATGTGGTTCAGCAGGCGCTGGTAGTGGGTCACCATCAGTATCGCCCGGTCTTCCGCGCGCAGGGCATTGACCCCGTCGGACACCACTTTCAGGGCGTCGATGTCGAGACCGGAATCGGTTTCGTCCAGAATCGCCAGCTTGGGCTGCAGCAACAGGGCCTGGAGGATCTCGTTGCGCTTCTTCTCGCCACCGGAGAAACCCTCGTTAACACCACGCTTGAGGAACGCCGGATCCAGGTCCACCTGCTGGGAGACCTTCTTGGCAAGCTTCATGAACTCGGCAGCGTTCATCTCTTCCTGCCCCTGATGCTTGCGCATGGCGTTAACGGCGGTGCGCAGGAACTGCATATTGCTGACGCCGGGAATTTCCACCGGATACTGGAACGCCAGGAAAATACCTTCCCGTGCCCGCTCCTCGGTTTCCAGATCCAGCAGGTTTTCACCGTTCAGGGTGACTTCGCCGGAGGTCACCTCAAATGCCTCATTGCCTGCCAGCACCTGGGACAGGGTACTCTTGCCCGAGCCGTTGGGCCCCATGATCGCGTGGACCTCCCCGGCCTTGATCTCCAGGTTGATGCCCTTGAGGATCTCTTTCCCCTCAACGGAGGCGTGCAGGTTCTTGATACTCAGCATTTGTCGGATTCTCTCTCGTCAAAACGTTCAGAATTCAATCTCGTCTATCCCCCAGCTGGCGCTGTGAGATCTCAGCAGGCCAGAAAATAGTTTGGGGGCAGTGATCGGGAGGGACTTTCCGGGACCTTCAAAAACATGGACGTTTTTGAAGAGCCTACAGGGACGTATCCACGGCGTGTCCCGGAAAGTCCCTCCCGATTGCTGGCTCTCCACCCAAGCCAGCAGGCAAATCAATTAGCCAACAGACCCTTCCAGGCTCACTTCAAGCAGTTTCCCGGCCTCGACCGCAAACTCCATCGGCAGCTCCTTGAACACCTCTTTACAGAAGCCGTTCACAATCATGGAAACCGCCTGCTCCGGGTCGATACCCCGCTGCCGGCAGAGGAACATCTGCTCGTCACTCACCTTCGAGGTGGTGGCCTCATGCTCCACAATGGCCGACTTGTTCTTGCTCTCGATGTACGGGAATGTATGCGCCCCGCACTGATCACCGATCAGCAGTGAGTCACACTGGGTATAGTTACGGGCCCCTTCGGCACCGGGCTGGAACTTCACCAGACCGCGATAGGCGTTGGAGCTGCGACCGGCGGAAATACCCTTGGAAATGATCGTGCTGGTCGTATTCTTGCCCAGATGGATCATCTTGGTGCCGGTATCCGCCTGCTGGTAGTTGTGGGTCAGGGCCACCGAGTAGAACTCGCCGACACTGTTGTCACCCTGCAGGATGCAGCTGGGATACTTCCAGGTGACGGCGGAGCCGGTCTCTACCTGGGTCCAGGAGATTTTCGAGTTCTTGCCGCGGCAGGCGCCGCGTTTGGTGACAAAGTTATAGATGCCACCCTTGCCGTGCTCATCGCCCGGGTACCAGTTCTGCACGGTGGAGTATTTGATCTGGGCATCGTCCAGCGCCACCAGCTCGACTACCGCTGCGTGCAGCTGGTTCTCGTCCCGCATGGGGGCGGTGCAGCCTTCCAGGTAGCTTACATGGCTGCCGGCATCGGCAATAATCAGCGTACGCTCGAACTGGCCGGTGTTAGCGGCATTAATGCGGAAGTAGGTGGACAGCTCCAGCGGGCAGCGAACGCCCTTGGGAATGTATACAAACGAGCCGTCAGAGAAGACCGCGGAGTTCAGGGCCGCGAAGAAGTTGTCGCCGGCCGGAACGACTGAGCCCAGATACTTTTCTACCAGCTCTGGATACTTCTGCACCGCTTCGGAAATCGGGCAGAAGATCACGCCGGCTTCGGCGAGCTGCTCCTTGAAGGTGGTGCCGATAGACACGGAATCGAAGACCGCGTCCACGGCTACGCCGGCCAGTTTCTCCCGCTCGTGCAGGGGAATGCCAAGCTTCTCGTAGGTGCGCAGCAGCTCCGGATCCACGTCGTCCAGGCTCTGGGGCATGTCTTCTTTCTTCTTGGGCGCGGAGTAGTAGGAGATGGCGTTGTAGTCCATCCGCGGATAATCCACGTGCGCCCAGGTGGGATCGTCCATCTCCAGCCAGCGACGGTAGGCTTTCAGACGCCAGTTGAGCATGAACTCCGGCTCCTGCTTGATCTCCGACAGGCGGCGGATGACATCTTCGTTCAGCCCGGGCTCGAACGAATCGGTTTCGATTTCAGTCACGAAACCGTGCTCGTATTCCCGTTTGATCAGCTCTTTCACCTCATTATCGGTGGTCGCCATGATCGTCGCTCCGTAATTCTCTCATCGTGGGCGCTTGGCCCATTGGTGTTGCCTGCAACCGGGCGACCATTCGCCACGGGAGGCAGATTCTAAGCTGGGATGTCGCAGTGGTCGCTCATCCTGTGAGTACGCCCTGCAATCAGTTATTGGATGAGTTGCCGCCCGGGAAAATCCCGGGGAGCAGCGCCTGGTAAGGCTATCCCGATGTTTCTGATGACCAATTGTACAATATCAGAGTATTTTAGTCAGGTATTATTTCGTGACAGTCAGAATTATACCCCAATCACCGCTCCGAGGCTCGCCGGGCGCGGTAATCGGGGTAATAGCGGCAGGCTGTGGTGGCAGGCGGTATTTACTGGCGGTCCACGCGGGTCAGGTAGGCGTGTGTGAGGTCGGCGGGGGTGTTGGCCGGTGGTGGTATGCGAACCACATGACCGCTGCCGGGTGCGCGCTCTGTGGCGTCACCCCGGGCTGTTTCCATGTGCCGGGCCACGAATCTCGTACGGCCGGAAGGGGTGAGAAGTTCAAGGGTATCGCCAACCCGGAACTGGTTCTTCACATCAACGGTCAGCCAGGCGTCGGAGCGATCAGTGATCGTACCTACTACCTGTTGGGTGCCCAGGAAAGAGGAACCCTGCTCGTAGGTCTGGTATTCCTTCGGGGGATGACGGCGCAGGAAGCCCTCGGTGTAGCCACGGTTCGACAGGGCTTCCAGTTCATCCATCATGGCCATGTCGAAGGGTCTGCCCGCCATGGCATCGTCAATGGCCCGCCGGTACACGCCGGTGGTCCGGGCCACGTAGTAGGTGCTCTTGGTGCGCCCTTCCAGCTTCAGGGAGTGAATGCCCATGTTCACCAGTTCCGCCACATGCTGCACGGCACGAAGGTCTTTCGAGTTCATGATGTAGGTGCCGTGCTCATCCTCATAGGCCGGAATGAAACCGCCGGGGCGATTGGGTTCTTCCAGCAGCATCTCCCGGGGCTCGAGTTGCCCGACTGAGTCGTCCTTTGAGGTGGCGATCAGGTCGCCGGTCTGATCCTGCTGGTGGGCGACCGGCTTGTAGTTCCAGCGACAGGCGTTGGTGCAGGCGCCCTGGTTGGCGTCCCGGTGGTTCATGTAGCCCGACAGCAGGCAACGCCCGGAGTAGGCCATGCAGAGCGCGCCATGGACAAACACCTCCAGTTCCATGTGCGGCACCATCCCGCGAATTTCCCGGATTTCCTCCAGGGCCAGTTCCCGGGACAGGATCACGCGCCGGATACCCTGGCGTCGCCAGAACTCCACCGTGGCCCAGTTGACGGCATTGGCCTGCACGGACAGGTGGATGGCCTGGTCCGGCCAGCGTTCACGTACCAGCATGATGAGCCCGGGGTCGGACATGATCAGGGCGTCGGGGTTGAGCTCGATGATGGGTTCCAGGTCCCTCAGGTAGGAGCGCACTTTGCTGTTATGGGGGGCGATGTTGGAAACCAGATAGAATGCCTTGCCCTGATCATGGGTCAGCTCGATACCTTCCGCCAGGGCTGCCACATCCCTGAAACTATTGTTCCGCACTCTCAGGGAGTAGCGGGGCTGGCCGGCATAGACGGCATCGGCGCCATAGGCGAGGGCGGTTTTGAGGTGGTCCAGGGTGCCGGCGGGGGCGAGAAGTTCGGGCTTGTGCATGGGTATGAGTTGTCCGGAAGAATGCGTGGTGGGGAGTCTGCCGGTGCTTTGGATGGGATGCATTGATCCGTCTCAATGTTCATGAGACAAGTTTTGAGCTAACATCTGTACGCTCAAATACACCAGGAACTCAACCAAACGCAGCGAGGTTTCCAGCCCATGAGGTCGGATGCATTGGGGACATTGATCGTCGCCATGGTGCAATTTCTTCAATCGTCGGGTTTTTCCCGGGGCGAGCTGGCCCGTTATGCAGGCCTGTCTGCGGATGAGCTGGCAGAGCCCGAGGCCCGTTTGTCGCCGTCACAGATGCAGCGCCTGTGGCAGCTGATACAGACCAGGATTTTGCCCACCATTACCTTCAGCCGACAGGTTCGCCCGCTGATTGCCCGTCATCTTGCCCGCGGCAGGGTGAAGGTGGGGGCCGTGGCAGCGGAGCTGAACATGAGCCGCCATACGCTGTACAAGAAACTCAAGGAGGAGAATCTGACCTTCGCGGGTTTGCTGGAGGACGTGCGGCGGGAGCAGGCATTGAAGTACCTGCATGATCGCAACCGGACGCTTTCAGAGGTGGCAGAGCTGCTCGGGTTTTCCGAGCTCAGTGCGTTCAGTCGGGCGTTCAAGCGATGGATGGGTAAGTCACCGGCTGAGTTTCGGGCGGCTTGCTGATGTGGCGGGGGCTGGCCTTGGGGGCTGGCTCTGCGGTGGGGTAGCTTTCTCCGCTGCAATTCACGGTACGTCCCTGTACCGACCTTGCACCGCGCCGGTCCGGCCTGCCATCACAGATGGCAGTCGTTCACCTGCGCATGAAGCTTTGCTTCATAAACACTGGTCTCACCCATGGCGCTGCTACGAAAGCTACCCCACCACATAGCCGATCAGGCCATGAGCGAAGCCGCTTAGCCCTGGTACTTCCTGAACACCAGCGATGCGTTTGTCCCACCAAAACCGAAGCTGTTGCTCATGATCAGGTCGGTCGGGGTGTTCTGCAGTTCGCGGATAATCGGGTAGCCCTCGGCGCCTTCATCAAGGGTCTCGATATTGGCGGACGGGGTGATGAAGTCATTCTGCTGCATCAGCAGAGTGTAGATGGCTTCATGCACGCCTGCTGCGCCCAGGGAGTGGCCGGTCAGAGGCTTGGTGGACCCCAGGGGCGGGATCTTGTCGCCGAATACTTCTTTGATGGCTTTCAGTTCGGTCACATCACCGGCCGGCGTTGAGGTGCCGTGGGTGTTGATGTACGACAGCTCACCCTCGACGTTTTTCAGCGCCTGCTGCATACAGCGAACAGCGCCTTCACCGCTTGGAGCTACCATGTCGGCGCCATCCGAGGTCGCACCGAAGCCGACCAGTTCGGCAATGATATTGGCGCCACGGGCCTTGGCGTGCTCCAGTTCTTCCAGGATGACCACGCCGCCGCCGCCAGCAATAACGAAACCGTCGCGGTTGGCATCGTAGGTGCGGGATGCGGTTTCCGGAGTGTCGTTATATTTGGTGGACAGGGCGCCCATGGCATCAAACAGCAGGCTCAGGCTCCAGTGAACGTCTTCACCGCCACCGGCAAACATGATGTCCTGGCGCCCCATGGCGATCAGGTCGGCAGAGTGACCGATGCAGTGGGCGCTGGTGGCACAGGCCGAGGTAATGCTGTAGTTCACGCCGCGAATGCCGTAAGCGGTGGACAGCGAGGCATTGATGGCGCTGCCCATGGTGCGGGGCACCCGGTAAGGGCCCACCCGACGGATACCACGTTCCCGGTGGGTATCGATGGAATCCATCAGCTCGACCGTGGACGCGCCACCGGTGCCCATGATGATGCCGGTGGTGTCGGCCTTGATCTGCTCGTCGGTCAGCCCCGACTGCTCGATGGCTTCTTTCATCGACAGGTAGGCGTAGGCAGAGGCCGGGCACATAAAGCGGAGCAGTTTGCGGTCAATCAACTCCTTGTAGTCCAGGTCAATGTCACCGCAGACGTGGCTGCGCAGACCTGCATCCTTGGCCTCCTGGCTGAAACGGATTCCGGGCTTCACGTCACGTAATGACTGCGTGACTTCCTCTTTATTGTTACCGAGGCTGGAAACAATGCCAATTCCGGTGATGACAACTCGACGCATGGTCCCGGCTCCTAAAAATCGTCTGTTGAGGTAAACAGGCCAACCCGCAGGTCTTTGGCCGTGTAGATTTCACGACCGTCAACTTCCATGCGGGCATCAGCGATGGCCATGGTCAACCTACGGTTGACCATTCTTTTGATATCAAGATGATACCGGACCAGTTTGTTTTCTGGCAGCACCTGGCCGAAGAATTTCACTTCGCCGGCCCCCAGGGCGCGACCCTTGCCTGTGCCGCCGGTCCACGCCAGGAAGAACCCGACCAGTTGCCACATGGCATCAAGGCCGAGGCAGCCCGGCATGACCGGGTCGCCCTGAAAGTGAACTTTGAAGAACCAGAGGTCCGGGTTGATGTCCAGCTCGGCGACAAGGCTGCCCTTGCCGTAGGCGCCGTCGGTGTCGTTGATGTGGGTAATACGGTCCACCATCAGCATTTCGTCGATGGGCAGGCGCATATCACCTTCAAACAGGCGACCGTGCCCGCAGTCGATCAGTGCGGCTTTATCAAAGTGGTCTGGCTTCATGAGTGCGGGGAGTTCCGTTTCTGACTGTAACCTACACTTTACTCGTTACAGCAGAAAAATCTATTGACCGATGGTTGTAGTTTTTTGACTGGTGGTTGCTCGGGTTACCTCCGGAGCCTTGTGGTAAGGGCTCCGGGAGGGTTTGGGTTATTTCCCATAAGGGGAAACGAATCAGCCCGGCTTGCCATCGACCCTCGGGCTGGCGAGGATACCGGTGTACCTGGCCAGGAAGATGGCATAGGCCAGGGCCCAGAGGAGTCCACTGGCGGTGACACCCGCGTGCCAGGGCAATCCCTCGAAGGCTGTGACGACCCGGGTCAGGGCTGCCAGGTGGATAGCAGCGAACGCCAGCACCATACCCCTGGGTAATACCATGGGGCGGCCGGTATGGCCCAGCGACACCCTGGCGACCACGCCCAGTATCAGACATGCCACGGCACCTGTGCCGGCGGCGTGGGTCCAGGCCGAGGCAGGCCAGCCGGCCAACAGGTTGCCGGCGAGCAGAACCAGCGCCACCGGTACCCAGAGTATCGACAGGTGCAGGATCCACAGCAGGGGTTCCTGGCGCACCAGCCAGCCTTTCCAGTTATAGAGCCGGACCAGCATCAGGGCTGCGGCGCCCAGGGCGAGGCCGGCAGTGACCATGGTCCAGCCGGTCACCAGTGAGGCCAGTAGCAGGATCATGGTGAACACGCTGGCCATATCCAGGGCCGGCACCATTCGCACGCGGTCAGCGCCCAGGCCCCGCTGTCGCAGCCAGCCAGTGGTGAATGCGGGGGTGATCCGGCCGCCGATAATGCTGATCAGCGCCATCGCCATGATCAGCGCCCCGTAGGCATACACCGGGTTCAGGCGCACCACAAAGGCGACCTGCATGAGCCACAGCAGGCCAAGCACCAGCAGGATCATCAGTTGTCGCTTCTGGCGGGCGTGCCAGATGCGCCAGCCGGCATCCAGCATCACCAGCGGCAGGAAGGCCAGGTTGACGCCCTGCACCAGCCAGCCGGGCAGGTCGCCGCCAACCGTGAGCAGAACCCGTGCGGCTGCCCACACAGCCCATAACAGGAACAACTGCATGCCATGGGTGCGCTCGGTGCCGGTCCAGACACAGACTGCAGTGAGCAGGAAACCCGCAATGGCCGCTGACAGGAAGCCGAACAGCATCTCATGCTGATGCCAGAAAATGCCCGGCATTGCCAGCGGCAGCTGGATGGTACCGGTGACCTGCAGAACCCACAGAGGGATGCCGACCAGCGAGAGCAGGGTCAGTGACAGGAAAAAGATGCGGAACGGGTAGCCGAACAGCTGGCCCGGGCTTGCGCGCTGGCCTGTGTCTGAACGGGATGAGGCTATGGTCTGCATGGCGGACCTCCGCTTAACATATATTGTTGGTATATGTTAGTTGTTGAGCTCAGCAATCACCATACCTGCTTGGAGGTATTCGACCGGTCAAATGCGTACAATGCCGCCATCGTATTGGTTCATCGAACAAAGGGACACCATGGCTTACGTAATATTCAAACATCTCCATATGCTCACCGCCTATCTGACGATCACGCTCTTTGCCCTGCGTCTGCTGCTGGATGCGGTGGGGAAACCGCAATGGCGTCAGACGCCCCTGCGCTGGATCCCCCATGCTAACGATACAGTCCTGCTGGTTGCCGCCATCGGGCTGGTGGTGGTGACGCCATGGATGCCGTTTGTCCATGACTGGCTGACTCTCAAGGTAGTGCTGCTGGTGGGCTATATCGTGACGGGTATATTTGCCATGAAGCCAACATTCAGTGTGCCTGTACGCTCGGTGGCGGCAGTTCTGGCGCTGTTGCAGGTAGCGTTCATTTTCCACCTGGCCATGACCAGGGCACTGCCGTTCTGACCCACGATGGCGCTCCGGGAGGAGCGCCATCGCCCTCATTGCTGGCGCGGCCCCGCTCCGACCTGCGCTGACAGCTCGGTCAGCTGTGCCTGTATGGCGGCTAGCTGGCGGGACATCTCGTCACGCTCGTCGTGGGCCTTGCTGGCTTCTACCGCGTTCTGCTCTTCGCTCATCACCTCCAGTATCGCGCCGATCATCATGTTCAGGAACACGAAGGCGGTCAGGAAAATAAACGTCAGGTAGTAGATCCAGCTCAGCGGGTAGGCTTCCATGGTGGCGTACATGATATCGGTCCAGTCCTCGAAGGTGGCTATCCGGAACAGGGTCAGCATGGCAACAGCGACGTCGCCCCACAGGTTTTCATCCACATTCGCAAAGAACATCGAGCCCATGGCGGCATAGATGTAGAAGATGATGAACATCAGCAGGGCGATGTAGCCCATACGGGGGATGGCCTTGAGCAGCGAGTTGATCAGGAACCGCAGCTCCGGCACCACGGACACCAGGCGCAGCACCCGGAATACCCGCAACAGGCGACCCAGCAACACCGCATCCGCGTTGTTCAGCGGGATCAGACTGCCGACCACCACCAGGGTATCGAACAGGTTCCAGCCATCGAACAGGAAGCGCTTCTTGTCGGGGCTGGCGGCAAACCGGAACAGGATCTCGATCAGGAAGAATACCGTGATGGCATTGTCCATCACCGTCAGGCTGCTTTCCACCAACGGCGGCAGCTCGTAGGTTTTGGCACCGATCGTCAGGGCGGAAAGGATGATGATGGCAATCACCAGGCCCTGAAAGATCTTGCTGGATTCAATATGGCGCAACTGATGCAACCCGGACTTCGGGTTCAGGTCGGCAGACATAACGGCAGCTCCAGGTGGATACGACGCTGCGATTCTAATCCGGAGGGCGGGCCGGGTATATATGTTCCGGTATTCATGCGGCCACAGGCGAGGGTGACACTCCCTGTCGTCCGTGGGCATGACCTAGAGCCGGTTGCCCTGGCGAACCAGTGGCAGGGCAGTTTCCCCGGGTATTCCCCTGCACCGGCCCACTTCCCGGGAGTGGGCCAGTGCAACGGCTCATGGTTTCCGGGGCGGTGGCGGGCTGCCGTTGGCCTGCGGAGCCTGTGAGCGGTTCAGCGGATAGAACAGGTGGGGCATTGCCAGCTCGGGCAGGTCAGTCTGTTCCCGGTTCGAGGCCCATTCCTCCCGTTCGGCCGTGCGGATGGCATAGTGCATCCATATCAGAGCCGAGGCCACAATCACGAACATCAGCATGAAACTGCTCTGCCAGATGCCGGTGATGTCGTTCAGCACGCCGAACGTCAACGGCAGGATGAAGCCACCCAGGCCACCGATCATGCCGACCACACCTCCCACGGCGCCGACGTGGAGCGGGTAATACACCGGGATGTGCTTGTAGACGGCCGCCTTCCCGAGGGACATGAAAAAACCCAGAGTGAAGATCAGCACGATGAACAGGGGCAGGGTTATGGTGAGGGTAAAGCGGATATCACCATCAATGCCGTGAATGATGTACTCGGTGGGTGGGTAGCTGAGCAGGAAGGTGCAGATAACCGACGCTATAAAGGTCCAGTACATCACCCGCCGTGCCCCGAAGCGGTCTGAGAGCCAGCCCCCGAGAATCCGGAACAGGGACGCCGGGATGGTGTACAGCGCCGCAATCATGCCGGCGGTCTTGATATCCAGCCCATAGACCCCGATCAGGTAATGAGGTAGCCACAGTGCCAGCGCCACAAAGGCACCGAAAACAAAGAAATAATACAGTGCAAACCGCCACACCCGGAGCTCTTTCAGAGGCTCCATCTGTTCCATGAACGATTTCGCATCCTCCCCCTTGCGCTTCGCAGCCAGCGGATCTTCCTTTGCCAGAAGAATGAACAGTACGCCCATGACGGCCAGCACCGTTGCATAGATCTGGGCAGTCTGTTCCCAACCGAACGCCACCAGCAGGAAAGGCGCACCGAAGTTGGTTACCGCAGAGCCAACGTTACCCGCACCAAATATGCCCAGGGCGGTGCCTTGCCGCTTGGGCTCGAACCAGGCGGCGGTGTAGGCCACCCCGACAATGAACGAACCGCCGGCCAGGCCCACCCCCAGTGCGCCCACCAACAGCATGGCGTAGCTGGTGGCAAAGGTCAGCAGGTACACGCACAGAGCGGTTGTCAGCATCAGGATCCCGAATACCCAGCGCCCGCCGTAACGGTCAGTCCAGATGCCCAGAAACAGGCGGCTGATGGATCCGGTCAGGATGGGCGTGGCCATCAACAGCCCGAGCTGGGTATTTGACAGCCCCAGGTCTTCCGCAATGCGGATGCCGATGATCGAGAAAATGGTCCATACCGCAAAGCACAGGGTGAACGAGAAGGTTGATAGACCCAGTGCCCGGTTCTGTTGGAAGCGAGTGGGAGTGGTCGTCATTGATGCGCTCCATTTCTGCATTTCAGACGCTTTCACCTTACCAAACGCAGGGTTTTTTCAGGCGGGGCATTAGAGGTACCTCCGGGTGGATGGAGAAGGGGTAGGCATTGGCCAGATAATGACCGGCAGGTGGTAGGCTCTTGATTTCTCTCGTGGGGTACGGGCTTCCAGCGTTGACTTACGTCAATCAGAAGCATGGTTCGGGTATGGGCTAATGATCGACAGATATCAATTGAGCCCCGTTTCCGGGATCACTGCCTGCCTTGGGAGAAGCCCATGAAAATCATGCTTGCCTACGATGGTTCGAGGAATGCCAGACTGGCCCTTGCCCAGACCATCACCATGTTCAGGGAGCTGAAACCTCACCTGATTCTGGTCGCCGTGGCGGAAAACCCCCGCGACATCACCTCCGGTAATGAAGACCTGTTCCAGCAGGAAGTCACCGAGCTCAAGCAGCATCTCAAGGAAGCCCTTGAGGTCTGCCAAGGCGAGTCGGTGACCGGCGAGAGCCTGATGCTGGAGGGCGACCCCCGCAAGATGCTGCTCTACGCCACCGAGAAGAAGTTCCAGCCGGACATGCTGGTTATTGCCCGGCACAGCCACGAGCCGGATGGCGGCTTTATTGCCCGTTCCCTGACCTATTTCGTTGATGAGCTGGATTACATGACCTTCGGCAGCGTGAGCTCGTTTCTCGCCCGCCGGATTCAGTGCCCGCTCCTGATTCTGCCCAGCCGCTGAGTGCGGTCGTGTTTTTCAAGCTGATAGTCGAGTTGATAGCCCAAGGAGGCTGCCATGAAAGTCGCTGACGTATTCCGCGTCCGCAATCCGGAGGTCAGGGCCCTGCACCTGACCTGGATTGCATTCTTTATCACCTTCTACGTCTGGTTCAATATGGCGCCGCTGGCGTCGAGCATGCTGAAAAGCGTTAACTGGCTGACGGCGGATGACCTGCGCCTGTTTGCCATCTGTAACGTGGCACTGACGATTCCGGCACGGATCGTGGTGGGCATGGCCCTTGACCGCTTTGGTCCCCGCCGGGTGTTCTCGGTACTGATGGTGGTGATGTCCATTCCCGCCCTGGTGTTCGCGTTCGGCAACACCATGACCCAGCTGCTGGTCAGCCGTCTGGTGCTGAGCTCCATCGGCGCCAGTTTCGTGGTGGGCATCCACATGACCGCCATGTGGTTCAAGCCCAAGGACATCGGCTTCGCTGAAGGCTTCTATGCCGGCTGGGGCAACTTTGGCTCCGCCGCGGCCGCGATTACGCTGCCCACTATTGCCCTGCAAATGTACGGTGGTGAGGACGGCTGGCGCTGGGCCATCGCCCAGAGCGCCATTGTGATGGCCGCCTACGGCGTCTACTACTGGTTTGCGATTACCGACGGCCCTGCGGGCACGGTCCATCGCAAGCCCCGTAAGGCTGTGGCGCTGGAAGTCAGTAGCTGGGGCGACATGATCAAACTGATCCTTTGGACCATCCCTCTGGTGGGTGTGCTGGGTATCCTGGTATGGCGTATCCAGAACATGGGCTACCTGAGTGTGACCGGCGCGATCATCTGTTATGCCGTTATTGTCGCCATTGTCTGCTACCAGATCGTACAGATCCTGCGGGTGAACGTGCCTATCCTGAAAAAGGGCGTGCCGGAGGATGACAAATACCCGTTCAACAGCGTGGCGGCCCTCAATAGCACCTACTTTGCCAACTTTGGCGCCGAGCTGGCGGTGGTCTCCATGCTGCCCATGTTTTTCGAGGAAACCTGGAGCCTCAGCGCCACGGCCGCCGGCCTGATTGCCGCCTCCTTTGCCTTCGTGAACCTGGTGGCCCGACCCATGGGTGGCCTGGTGTCTGACCGCATGGGCAATCGCCGCTTCGTCATGCTCAGCTACATGTTCGGTATCTCGGTCGGCTTTGCATTGATGGGCCTGCTGAATTCCAACTGGCCGCTGATCATCGCCGTGGGCATTACCGTGTTCACCTCGTTCTTCGTGCAGGGGGCGGAAGGCGCTACCTTCGGCATCATACCGTCCATCAAGCGCCGGCTGACCGGGCAGATCTCCGGTATGGCCGGTGCCTACGGTAACGTGGGTGCGGTGGTCTACCTCACCATTTTTACTTTCGTCACTCCGACCCAGTTCTTCTACATCATCGCAGGCGGTGCATTTGTCAGCTGGCTGCTCTGCATCATGTGGCTGAAGGAGCCGGAGTCCGGGTTTGCCGAGGAGTACCAGGTATCTTCTGTGGATCTCGAGATTGAGGAGGAGGAGCGCCGCCGGCAGGCTGCCAGCGCTACCAGCTGAAGTTACCGGCCCTTTCCAGGCCCGTCGGGAGTGATCCCGGCGGGCCTTTTTTTGTGATCTGTTAACCGTTTCCCTGGTGGGCCGGGACGTGGGCGTCGACCGCATGGCACTATCTCCCTCATGTCGTTGACTCATGCAGGAAGCAGGCTATGCAGGTATCCCCTAAAGAAGTGCGGCTCCTTGGCCAGGCAATCGAGCACTGGCAGGCCGAGGGACTGGTTTCGGACAAGCAGGCGAACGCCCTGCGTGATTCTCTGGAAGTCAGCGTATTCGATTGGAAGCGGGTGGCCAAATACGCTTTCTGGCTGGCCCTGGCCTGCATTGTGATTGCCGTATCAGCGGTTTTGGCGGATCGTTGGCTGGTGCAGCTGTTCGAGCGGCTTTTCTCCGCATCCGATTGGGTCAAGTGTGTCGCCTTTGTTGTTATTGCAGCAGTGTTCTATGGTTTGGGGGTTCGCCGAAAGTACCGCTGGCCCGAAAAACGGTTCAGCAATGAAGCCATGTTCTTCCTCGGCGTCATAGCCACTGCCCTGGCCATCGGCTTCCTGGGGGAGGCCATCAGCAGTGGCTCGGATCACTTCTCCCTGTTACTTCTTCTGGCCGCCGTACTGTATGGGTTGCTGGGGCTCTGGTTCCCATCGACCCTGGTATGGGTCTTCGCCTTGCTGTCCCTGGGCAGCTGGTTCGGCGCAGAAACCGGTTACCTGTCGGGATGGGGTGCCTATTACCTGGGCATGAATGTACCCCTGCGCTTTGTCTTTTTCGGACTGGTGTTGATTCTGGCGGGCAGTTACGTGTTCCGGAAATGGCAGGGCCGGCAGGCATTCCTGAAGCCCACCCGGGCGGTGGGCCTGTTGTATCTTTTCATTGCGCTCTGGCTGATGTCGATTTTTGGTAACTATGGTGATGTGCAACGTTGGCAGGCGGCAGGTCAACTGGCGTTGCTGCACTGGTCGGTACTGTTTGCGCTGGCGGCCCTGGCAAGCATTTACCATGGCGTTCGTCATGATGATGCCATGACCCGGGGATTCGGCCTGACTTTTCTCTTTATCAACCTGTATACGCGGTTCTTCGAATTTTTCTGGGACGGCACCCACAAGGCCATTTTCTTCGGGGTCCTGGCGGTGAGTTTCTGGTATCTGGGCACGCGTGCTGAGCGGATCTGGCAAATGAGCGCGCTCCCACGCCTTGCCTGCGAGCGCGAGAAACCGGGGCCGCGATAGTGCAGCCAATAAAAAGGCCTCCCGAAGGAGGCCCTGAGACTGACTGGCTGGTTCAGGGATTCTTGATGTAGGCGTTCTTGCGCAGGTAGAACCACCAGTTCACCAGCAGGCAGACCGCGTAGAACACGGCAAAACCATACATGGCCACTTCAGGGGTGCCGGCCTGGATTTCCTGGCCCATCACACGGGGTGCGATAAAGGCGCCGTAGGCGGCAACCGCAGAAGTCCAGCCCAGAACCGGGCCTTTCTGCTGCTGGTCGAAAATCACGCCGATGCTGCGGAAGGTGGAGCCGTTACCAATACCGCTGGCGGCAAACATCACGATAAACAGGATCATGAACACGGCGAAGTAGCTGTTGGGATCGGTGGAGTTGTAGGCCAGCATCATCACGTAGCCGGTTGCCACAGACGCTACCACCATGACGACAGAGATAATCTGCGTCACTATCGAGCCGCCCATCTTGTCGGAAATCCAGCCACCTACCGGGCGGATCAGGGCGCCAACGAAGGGGCCAATCCATGCCCAGGTCAGTGCGCTGGGGGCATCAGGATTCACCACCCGGGTGAGGGTTCCATCCGCGCCCGCTTCCATCATGTTGCCAAAGATGACGCTGATGGAGAGGGGCAGGGCCGCCGAGAACCCGATGAACGAGCCAAAGGTGAGAATGTAGAGCACGGTCATGGACCAGGTGTGCTTGTTGCTGAAGATGGCGAACTGGTTCTTGATGTTGGGCTTGATGTTCCCTGGTATCAGGCGCAGCAGAACCACCGTCAGAATGATGGTCATGGGCAGGGCAACCCACATGTTAAGGACACTCAGCGCCCAGACACCGGCAATGGAGGTAAGAATCCCCACGCCGTAGAGGCCCAGGATCTTGCCGAAGGCAGAGAGCGGGTTGCCGGGATTCGGGGTAACCACCTTCAGGTTGTTCATGCCAAACCAGCTGGCAAAGGCCAGCGGAATCAGAAACACCAGCCAGATGAAGGCGGCGTTCTGTATCCAGGTCTCGGTGCCGGCCTCAATACGGCCGATCAGCGTGCCACTGGGGCTTTGCAGTTCCAGAGGGCCCCCGGCCAGGGCGCCAAAAATACCCACCGTCATCACCAGCGGGATCACCACCTGCATGGTGGTCACACCGAAGTTGCCCAGGCCGGCGTTCATTCCCAGGCCATAGCCCTGCTTGCTCTTGGGGTAGAAGGCGCTGATGTTGCTCATGGAGCAGGCGAAGTTACCACCACCGATACCGGACAGCAGCGCAAGCGCCTGGAACACGAAGAAGGGCGTCTCCGGATTCATCAGGGCAATACCGGTGCCCAGGGCGGGAATCATCAGCAACGAGGTGGTCAGAAAGACCGTATTGCGTCCGCCGGCGATCTTTATCATGAACGACGCGGGTATACGCAGGGTGGCACCGGAAAGGCCGGCAATCGCGCTCAGGGTGAATAGCTGCTCAACCGTAAACGGAAAGCCCAGATTCTTCATCTGGGTGGTGATCATGCCCCACATCAGCCAGATGGCAAAGCCCATCAGCAGGCTGGGTATGGAAATCCACAGGTTGCGGCTGGCAACACGCTTGCCCTCCCGCTCCCAGAATTCGTCATTCTCGACATCCCAGTGTTCGATGTCTGCGTTGGTTTTGGCCATATCGTGACTCCCTTGGTTAACATGCCATGAACCGCACCGGCGGTTCGCAGGCTTCTCGATGACATTGTGCTAACTCGGTCGGGGGAGCGCGCTTGATATTGCGCAAGGACAAAAAGCGGCTGTCGGTAGTGGATTTTCCGGCTGTCTGTGGTCGCTTTTTTTGGAGCTATAAATCTATTAAAAACAGCTAGATATAATGGTGGTATCACCAACAGGGTAAGTGCGGATGCGGTGAGGCGCAGTGGAGGTAGCCAATCATTTCCGGGCTGTATGGGGTGATCGGAGCAGCAAAAACAGCTGCATGGAGACCAGACCATAGGCCAGGCTCCATGACGTCGCAGACAACCATAGCCAGCCCGGTTCGGTGAACGCGGCTGGTCCCGCCAGGTAGCGGGCAACGGCCGCTATGGATGTCAGCAGCGTCACGGAAAGCACCTGCCACGGTGGTGGCGGGCGTCTGTGCGCGCGCTGCCAGGCCAGGCGCAGCATGACACTGGTGGACAGGGTGCCGAGAGCACCGATGGTAACCAGGTGGAGTGCCGGTGCCACGGACACCTCCATCATCAGGTGTATACCCGTCATGGCTGTGCCGATGGCCAGCCAGAGATAGCCCACGGCCAGCATCAGCAGATCAGGCCGTTCCGGGCAGTGCCAGAGCTTCCAGCGAGCGGTTCTCAGGGCGATCAGCACGCTGCTTGAAAGCAGTGCCAGCGCGGTTGGCCATGGTGGCAAGGCTGTCAGACTGAGTATGGTAGCGGTGGCCAACAGGATGATCAGTGCCCCCTCCAACCGGGGCTGCACCCTGGCCTCCAGGGCAATGCCTTTTTTATCCAGGGTTCCGGCCACAGCCGGGGCGATCATCCGGCCACCGATAAAGGTCATCAGCAATATGAGACCCAGGATGGCGGAGTGCATCAACTGATACGGGTCAGGCGCGAACGGCGGGTATGCGGCCCGTGTCTCGCTGGCCAGCCAGAATGCCGGCGCAAGCAGACAGATCAGCAGGATGAGTGGCGCAGCGGTTTTGTTGCGCCATTTCTTGGCAGCACTGAAGCGCGGTACCACATAGCGGGCCAGTACCAGGGCAAAGGCCGGGCTCATCGCCTGGGCAAACCAGCTCTCTGGCACCAGGGCCCAACTGACCCGCGCCACCAGCCACAGGCCGAGCAGCATCACCATCAGGCGCGGGGGCTGTGGGCCAAGGGTGTAGCCGGCAATCAGGGCGAGGGCGAAGCCGAAGATCAGTTCATGGCCATGACCGGCACCCAACAGCCCCGGGGGCCATCCACTGCCAGACATGACAGCTACTACGGACAGAGGGACTGACAGGGCAGCATAGAGGGAGGCTGCAGGAAAAAATACCCGGAAAGCCTGGATAGTGGTCTTGCCCGAAGTCATCCCAGCTCCTTGACGGAATGATGAGGTGAGCCTAAAAAAGTAAATGAAAGGTAACATAAATTCCATGCCCACAAGCCCGCTGGCATGTTCCCGTGTCGGTGGCTCAGGGGAGGCCGACAATGAATATTGGTAAGCTGATCAAACTGCCGTTCACCAGTGACGATGGCTGGCGCGAACTGCGGCGACTGAATCTTTCGATTCCGGCTCTGGCCTGGGTGTTGGTTGTGCCCATGTCTTTCCTGCCGCCAGTGATGCTCTATTACGCGGGCACCCATTACGGCGACAGCTTCTTGGTTGGTTTTGGGGGCAAGGAATGGGGGCTTATTACGACCATTCTGTTCCTGGCGGAACTGCTGACCTTTTTTGTGATGGGCTGGCTCATACAGGCCGTGCTGGATGCCCAGAAACTGACCATCAGCTACCAGGATGCCTACCTGCTGGCGGCAGTGGCGCCTGTCCCCCTGTGGTTGTCATCACTGGCGCTGCTGGTGCCGGTACTGGCGGTCAGCGTCGTGGCGGTGTTCGCTGGCCTGTTCCTGTCTTGCGCGCTGGTCTATCAGGGAGTCCGGTTTCTGTGCAACAGAACGGACAACGACGTGGAAGCCATGGCCGCGACCTATACGGTCATGGCGGCCTCCGTGCTGGCCTGGGGTGTGCTGATGGCTATCGTGTGGGCGTTCTGATCAGGCTACGTGGGGTAGCACGCCGAAGTAGATGGCACTGAAATGACAGGCGCTGCCACCAATGACGAACAGGTGCCATATGGCGTGCATGTAGGGGATACGATCCAGCAGGTAGAAGATCACACCAATGGTATAGACCAGGCCCCCGGCAACAATCAGGCGCAGGCCGGTGTCGCTGAGGCTGTTCATCAGATCGGCGGAGGCAAATACGATCAGCCAGCCCATGGCCAGGTAGATCCCCACCCGGACCAGCTTGAAACGGTGCTTGAAAATAACCTTCAGGACGACGCCGGTAAAGGCCAGCGACCAGATGATCGAGAAGAAGGTCCAGCCCACGGTACCCCGCATGTTGACCAGCAGAAACGGCGTATAGGTGCCCGCAATCAACAGGAAGATGGCGCAGTGGTCCAGGGTCTTGAAGGCCGACCTGAATTTCGGGTTGCGGCTGCCGTGATAGAACGCCGAGGCGAGATACAGCAGGATGAGCGTCGTACCGAATATGCTGAAGCTGACGATCTTCCAGACATCACCCATCTGGCTGGCAGCGAGGATAAGGGCGGCCGTGCCGATGACGCTGAGAACCGCGCCGAGGCCATGAGTGGCGCTGTTGATCCATTCTTCGATCCGGTCATGAACGGTCGTGGCTCTGGACTCGATGATTGTCATGGGAGGTGTCTTATTTTATTGAACCGGGTTGTGCAAGCTGTTGTTGGTGAGATTATCACAGTTCATGCAGCGTACATCGATCTGACGACACCCTGTTACCCGTCTCTTGACGACAGGTGGTTCTGGCGATCAACGTTTAAATAGATCGTAACGCACTGATATACATAGCTTTGTATTTTTCGTCTGACGGATTGGTTGAAGATTGCCGTCTGGTTAAAAAATCGTCAATCACGGTAGCGTGATGCACGTCGAAAATTGCGCCCACCCATGCTACTGAGCGCGGGTGGCCTTTTTATTCGGAAGGCGGCCCGTGAAGGCCGTGGCTCAGCCCGCTAACACTCAACCCCTGGCATTCTTCAGTCGGGAGAACGTCGCCGGCACCACCCCCAGCCAGGCGGCCAGCTGATTGTCCGGCACCCGCCGCACCAGTTCCGGATACTCCTCCAGCAGCAGCTCGTAGCGCTCCTTCGCCGGCATGGTCTGCTTGCGGAATTCCCGCATGCTGGTCAGTTCCGCCAGTTCTTCGGTCAGCGACAGGGCAAACCGGGCCCAGGCTCCGTCGCCGCGTCTGGTTACGGCAGAGCGGAAGGCAGAGAAGTTGGCCATCCACAGGGTGCAACCAGTGACTGTAGTCAGGCAGAGGGTGTTGCGCTTGGTGCGGGTGCGCCCGAATACAGGCCATACCAGGTCCCCCTCCGAGAAGAAGTGATGCACAGCCGTGCGACCACTGGGGGCTTCCCGGTACAGACGCGTGACACCGTACTGGATCAGGTAGACATGCCCCCAGGGGCGGTCCTGGACCTCCAGGGTGGTTTCCGGCTCAACGCGACGAAGCTGAAACAGCTGGGCCAGATCGGAGAGAAAGCGGTAGTCTGGTGACTCTTCGGGGGTTCCATCCAGCCGCATACCAAACACCCGGCTGAGGCCGTTCAGCAGTGCCAGTGCCGGCGTCGGCCGGGGTGGCTGCATGATGTCCGGCTGGTGGGCATCCAGCAGGCAGGGGGAGGAGGCCGGTGAGTTCGGCCCGGTTTCGTCGTATGCTTCGCTCATGGTGCCTATCAGCCTGATGGTGAGTGCACAATGATTATTCCACTATTGATGATGCCTGTTAAATGACATAGGTCATCTGCCCCGGCCAGCTCAGTGGCTGGTGCCTTCCTCATAGTGAATCTTGTTCCAGACATTGTATTTGCCCGAGGGCTTGTTCATGGGCAGGCGCTTGAGTTCTTCCAGGGTATCGGCGTCGTAGACGATTATGGCTCCGTCCTCGTCCCATACGCTCAGCAGCAGTTTCTCGCCGTAGCGGTCGAATTCCACATGGGCGGCCACCTTGCCTGGGGCCGGCTGCAGTGTCCTGACGATCTCCAGGCTCTGTTTGTCGATCAGGTGGACCTTGTCCTTGTTGGGGCCGAAGAATACGTCCACCCAGGCGTAGCGGGAGTTTTCGTGACTGCGCATGAAGAAACCGGGGCCTTCGGTTTCCAGGGTCTTGATGACCTCCCAGTTATCCATGTCGATGATGGACACCGCGCCGGTGCGAAAATGGGGGGTTGCCATCACCCGCCGCCCTTCGTATTCCCAGGTGATACCGGACCCCAGGTGGGGCATGCCCGGCAGTGGCAGGTTGGCGACGGTGTCGCCGGAGTCCAGGTCGATCACATGACCATGCTTGCCGTCGCGGGCCGCACCGATCAGGTGGTCATAGCCCGGGTCAAAGAAGAAGTCGTCGAGCCAGGTATCGGTCTGCATCCGGCGGACTTCGGCCGCGCCGTCCTCGACGGTGATTTCCCAGGCTTCCGGGATGTCCTTGAGGGCGGCGATGAAACTGTCGCGGGGAGGGGCTGCGTAGACTGCGCTCACCCGGGACGTCTCGTCGCCGCTCTCTACCGGGATGATCTCCATCAGTTCAAGGTTTTCCGCGTCGAACAATGCCAGAGTGTGGGGCAGGTAGTTGGCGGCCAGGACGTGCTCGCCATCGGCGGACACGGCAATATTGCGCATGTTGATACCGGCGCGGACCTCAGCGGTGACTTTCAGGTTGTACAGGTCGTATTTGGTGATCCAGCCATCGCGGGACCCGAAGTAGACGAAACGCCCATCGGGACTGTATTTGGGGCCACCATGCAGTGCGTACCGGCTGGCAAAGCGGTGGATAGGTTCCATGGTGTCGCCATCCAGCAGGGTGACGTGGTGGTCACCAATCTCCACCACCAGAAACAGGTTCATCATATCCGTGTCATAGGTGGGCTCATCGGGCAGCGTGCCTGCCGGGTGGGGCAACAGATGGCTGTCGGTGATGTCTTTCCGGGTCCAGGTGGGGGTGGTCGCCGGTGGTTGATAGATGTACTCGGCAAGAGCGGTGACTGAGGCGTCGTCGAGGACATCAGCGAACGCCGGCATCTGGGTGGCGGGCCGGCCGTGGCGGATGGCCGCCTCGGCCTCGGGTTTTTTCAGGCGGGAGAGGTTCTCCGGCAACAGGGCCGGGCCCATGCCCCCGAGGCGGTCGGCACCATGGCAACTGGCGCAGTGTTGCTGGTACAGGGCTTCGGTTTCGGTCTCGCTGGCCGCCTGCAACGTGGCGGACAGTAACAGGCTGGCTGTGATGACCAGCAGTATGGTCTTGTCTGGAATCACGCCGGTCGGCCTCCTGCGGAAAGAGCTGAATGTTGGGCAGGAGCGCTGGTCCAGCCGCTACGGGCAGGCTGCGCCAGAGATTCCGCCAGTTTTACCACCTCACCAACGATGATCAGGGTGGGTGGCTGGAAGCTTTCGCGGGCGATGGCTGTTTCAAGTGCCGCAAGGGTCGTGACCGCCATGTGTTGCTGTGGTGTGGTACCGCGCTCAACCAGTGCCACCGGGCAGTCCCCCGACAAACCGTGGGCGGTCAGTTCCCGGACAATGGTCGGGGCGTTGTGCAGCCCCATATAGAACACCCGCGTCTGGCCCGGGGCGGCCAGCACCTGCCAGTTCAGCTCCAGGGTCTGATCGGCCTTGCGGTGTCCGGTGACAAAGGTGACGCTCTGGGCATAATCCCGGTGGGTCAGGGGGATGCCGCAATAGGACGCGCAACCGGCGGCGGAGGTGATGCCGGGAACCACCTGGAAGTCGATATCATTTTCCACCAGGAACTCGGCTTCCTCGCCGCCCCGGCCGAAAATGTAGGGGTCGCCGCCCTTGAGGCGGACCACACGATGCTGGCGGACCGCCAGTTGTACCAGCAACTCGTTGGTTTCCTCCTGGGCGACATAATGGCAGCCGCTGGCCTTCCCCACATGGATGAGCTCGGCCTTGGGGTTAACCAGTTCCATGATCTCCGGGGACACCAGCCGATCGTAGACGATGGCGTCTGCCTGCTGGATGAGCATCAGCGCCCGCAGGGTCAGCAAACCCGGGTCTCCGGGGCCGGCCCCGACAATGGCGACCTCCCCGACCCGCAAGGGTTGCTCCGCCATCTGGAATTCCACCAGGCATTTCTTGTGTGGATGCGTGTTCATGGCGTGGTTCCTTACAGGTTGTGGACCGGGATCTCGGTGGCTTGCGCGGCCACGCGGCGGGGCAGGTTGTCCACCACACCGATTTCCTCGTTGGTGAGGTAGCAGCCGGGGTCTTCTTCCCAGAAATCACCGGTCACGTTATAGGCGCGCACCCGGGTATTGCCGTTGCAGATGGCCAGGTACTTGCACTCCGCACAGCGGCCCTTCACCGGACGTGGCCGTTGACGGAAGCCCTGCATCAGCGGGTCCCGGGTATCGGCCCAGATTGTCGAGAAAGGCGTCTGCCGCACGTTGCCCAGGTCGTGGTCCCACCAGAAGGTGTCCGGGTGGACGACGCCCAGGTTGTCGATGTTGGAAATATTGACCCCGGAGGCATTGCCGCCCCAGTTGGTGAGCCGTTGGGTCAGTGCCTCGACCTGATCGGGGTAGTGCTGTTTGGCCCACTCGATGAGGAAGGGGCCGTCGGCGTCGTTGTTGCCGGTGACGTATTCCCGTTCGATGCCCCGACTGAGTTCATCATGGCAGTGATTGAACAGCAGGTTCATGGCGTCCCGGGTCATGTCGTACCAGGCATCCCGCTTGCGGTTGCGCCCGCCCCGCCCGGAATAGTTCAGGTGGGACAGGTAGAACTTGTCGATGTCGTGTTCGTCGAGCATCTCCAGCATGGCCGGCAGTTCGGGGTAGTTGTCCTGGGTGAGGGTGAAGCGCAACCCCACCTTGATTCCCGCCTGCTTGCAAAGCGCCACTGCGTGCATGGATTCCCGGAAGGCGCCCTTTTTCTGACGGAAGGTATCGTGGGTCTGTTCCAGACCATCGATGCTGATGCCCACATAGTCATAGCCAACGGCTGCAATTTTTTCGATGTTCTCTTCGGTGATCAGGGTGCCGTTGGTGGACAGGCCCACGTAGAAGCCCATCTGTTTGGCCCGGTGGGAAATATCGAAGATATCCGGGCGCATAAGCGGCTCACCACCGGACAGGATCAGCACCGGTACGCCGTAGGCCTTGAGGTCATCCATCACGGTGTAGACTTCCTCGGTGCTCAGCTCGCCCTTGAAGTCGATATCCGCCGAGATCGAGTAGCAGTGTTTGCAGGTCAGGTTGCAGCGGCGGATCAGGTTCCAGATCACCACCGGAGCGCGCGGTTTGGGGATCGGGCGCACCGGGGCCGGGTTCATCAGGCTCTTGATATATCGGGTCATGCGAAACATAGGTTATCTCTCTCCTCAGGAGTGGCTTTCTGCCTCTCCGGGCTGGCCTTTACCGGCTCTTTGCCCTTTCACTATCGTCCTGACGGCGGCGTGATTCCATACCTTCGATGGAGTAGTTCAGGACGCCTCTTTCTGTTTCCTGAAACGTAATCCGGTTTTCTTGAGGATCGCCGAGCTGTACAGGATGGTGCTGGCACGGCTGGCGTCACCCAGCAACGCCTCGATGTGCCCGGCCTTCTGTTCCACTTCGTCGCGGCTGGTGCCGTGGACCATGGCGAACAGGTTGTAGCGCCACCAGGGGAGATGGCGGGGGCGCCGGTAGCAGTGGCTGACAAAGGGCAGGTTGCCCACGGCCCGGCCCAGATCGGAGACCTGGTCATCGGCAACGTCCCACACGGTCATGCCGTTGAAGCGATAGCCGAGCCGGTAATGGTCCGGCACCGCTGCGACGCGGCGGATAATGCCGTGCTCCTGCATGCGCCGGAAGCGGGTAAGTACCTCGTCAGCGGACATGTCCAGCTGTCGTGCCAGGTCTTCCCAGGGCTCTGGTACCAGTGGCAGGCCACCCTGGGTGGCCAGTATCAGGGCACGGTCCCGCTCGCACAGGACATAGGGTTGGTCAGACGGGGAAGTGAAGGCTGACATGGAATTCCTCCTCCTTGGGCATGTTGAAAACCGGGTAGCCGGTGGTCCGTTCGATGGCATCAATGGTGTCAGTGATGCCCTGGGGCTGTTCGCAGGCGAGCACGAACCACATGTTGAGTTCATGCTCGCGGCGGTAGTTGTGGGCCACCTCCGGAAACCGGTTCACCTGTTCGGCGACCCGGTCAAAGTCGTCTTCGGTAATGCGCATGGCCGCCAGTGACAGACCGCCGCCCAGCTCCCCGGCGTGGAACATGGGCCCGAAGCGGGTCAGGGTGCCGTTGTCGAGCAGACGGGTGAGGGTGACAAGCAGGGTTGCCTCGCTGATGCCCAGTTCCGCTGCCACGTCGGCGTAAGGTCTGGAAGTGAGAGGCAGGCCAAGCTGTAACCGGTTGATCACGGCCCGCTCCACGTCGGTAAACACCAGCGCTTCAGTCTGAGCCGACATAACAGCCTCCCCGTTGCCGGTAGGCCTTGCTGCTGAACAGCACGGCGTGGGGGCAATGCTGGAGCTGGTGAGTGCGGATCAGTTCGTTGATCTGCCCCTCCACCCGGTCCCGGGAAGTGCCGTGGATCATACAGAACAGGTTGTACGGCCAGTCAGGCAGTCGCCTGGGACGCTGATAGCAAAGGGTAACAAAGGGGACGTCGGCGAACTGCCGGCCCAGACCGCTGACCTGCTCGTCGGGAATATCCCATACCACCATGGCATTGGCCCGGTAGCCCAGGGTGCGGTGTTGGACCACCAGCCCCATGCGCTTGATCAGCCCGTCCTGCTGCCAGCAACCCACGGCGTCCAGTACCTCGGCTTCACTGAGGCCGGATTGTTCCGCCAGGGTCTGGAAGGGCCTGGATGTCAGGGGTAAGCCCTTCTCCAGCAGTCGGCGCAGGCGCAGCAGGCCCCAAGGGCTCGATGGCGGTGATTTGCGGAGTGCCGAGCTGACATCGGTATGCAATCTTGGTGTCATGCCAGGGCCTCCCAGTCGATGGCGAATCCCAGGTCGATGTGGTAGCCCTCGACCATGGGCAGGCGCAGTATCGGTAGTCGTAGCTGCTGTTCCAGCTCGTCGAGTCGCTCATCGAGGGTGTCCTCGTCCGGTGCGGTCATGACGAACCAGAGGTTGTAGAGGTGCTCCCGGGCGTAGTTGTGATTCACGCCCGGGGCACGGTTGATGCGGGCAGCCACCAGATCCATCTGTTCCGGTGGTGCCGCCACCGCCGCCAGCAGGCTGGCGCCGGCGCGGTGGTGCTCAAAGACCGGACCGACCCGGCTGATGACCCGATCGGACTGCAGTCGTCGCAGCCGCTGAATCAACTCGTCTTCGCTGATGCCCAGCTTGCCGGACATCACTTCGTAGGGGCGCTCGCAGACAGGCAGGCCCCGCTGGTACAGGTTGATCAGTTGCTGGTCGGTACGGTCCAGTTTCATCGGGTCATCTCCGCCGGAGGTCAGCGATCAGTAAACATCGTGCTGGGTGTTGTAGACGTTGAACTTGCCGGTCGGGGTCACCAGTCGTTCATCGGTGATCACCTTTTTCAGCTCGCGGGTCTTGTCATCCACAACCACCAGGGCGGATTTCTTGTCCTGGGTATTCCACACCGAGAACCAGACTTCGTCGCCTTCCACGTTGTACTCCGGCTGCACGACCCGCTTCGGGCCTTCACCCAGGTTGGCCCACTCGGCAATTGGCAGCACGACGTAGCCCGCCTCCAGATCATTGATGTCGAAGACCGCAACGCTCTGGCTGATCGCCTCGGCCGGGTTCAGGGCGGTATCCACCCACAGGTTGTCGGATTCCGGATGGGTCTTGATGAACAGCGAGCCGCCGCCCTGGCCGTCGATGGTGCGCACGACTTTCCAGGCTTTGTCCGGATGGCCTTCCGGGTCGGTGCCGATCATCTGGATCGTGGGGTCGCCCAGGTGGCTGGTCGCCCATACCGGACCGTGTTCGGGGTCAACAAAGTTGGCACCGCGGCCCGGGTGGGGAATCTTGCCGACGTCCACCATGGCTTCCAGGTTGCGGTCCTGGGAATCCACCACGGCAATCTTGTCTGACTGGTTTGCCGCCGTCAGGAAGTAGCGCATGCTGCTGTCCCAGCCACCGTCGTGCAGAAACCGGGCGGCGTCGATCGTGGTGACGGAGAGGTTTTCAAGGTCCTCGTAGTTCACCAGCATGATCTTGCCGGTTTCCTTCACGTTGACGATGAACTCCGGATGCTTGTGGGAAGCCACGATGGCCGCTACCCGTGGTTCCGGGTGGTATTCCTGGGTGTCGACGGTCATGCCCCGGGTGCCGACGATTTTCTTCGGCTCCAGGGTCTGGCCATCCATGATCACGAACTGGGGGGGCCAGTAGGTGCCGGCAATGGCGTACTTGTCTTCAAAACCCTTGTATTTGGAAGTTTCCACCGACCGCGCTTCCATGCCGACCTTGATCTTGGCCACGGTGTCGGGCTCTTCCATCCACAGGTCGATCATGTTGATCAGGGCATCCCGGCCGATGACCATCACATAGCGACCAGAGGCGGACATGCGGGAGATGTGCACAGCATAGCCAGTGTCGATAATGTGTGCGATCTCGTGGGTATCGCCGTCGATCAGGGCAACCTGGCCGGCATCCCGCAGCGTCACGCTGAACAGGTTGTCCAGGTTCAGGTCATTCATCTGCTTGCTGGGGCGTTCCTCGGGAGGCACGATCACTTCCCAGGTGGACTTCATATCTTCAAGGCTGTATTCCGGTGGCTGGGGTGGCTCGTGCATGATGTACTTGGCCATCAGCTCTACTTCGTCTTCGGTGAAGTCCCCGGAAGTCAGCCAGTTCGGCATGCCGGCCGGTGAGCCATAGCTGATAAAGGCCTTGAGGTAATCCATGCCCCGTTCCTGGGTGATGTCGGGGGTGAGCGGTTTGCCGGTGGCCCCCTTGCGCAGGACACCGTGGCAGCCGGCACAACGCTCGAAGTAGATCTGCTTGGCTTCCTGGAACTCAGCGTCAGTCAGGTCCGGGGCCCCCGGTGTGCGGACCACTTTTGCCGATCCCGGGTCGACCGAGCTGGCGGTGCCCTCGTAGGCGGTGGTGGCCGGGTCCGGGTCTTGAGGACTGGCCTGGGTGGTCATCACGGCAAAGGACGCGACCGCCACGGCAAGTGCCAGTGGTGTGAAAAACAGGTTGGTTACTCTCATCAGGGTCTCTCCTTGTTGTGCAGAGTCCCTCTAGGTTTCGCCTCTTTTGGTGCTGGAACATTGATCAATGTCAGATGTACAAAAAATGTGCTGCAACCTACCTCACCGGGAGTATGCCGAAAGATTCCGGCTCTCTGGCGACGTGAATTAACGGATATCAAGGCTGGCCCCCGGCCCGGACTTCACGATGGAGGTCTGATGCCCCGGGAGTGGCCAATGACTGCGTTGATACCCCGTGTTAAAGCCTGTTGCTGCCGTTTGCTGGTGTTCGTGCTGGTGACGATCCCTGTATCCGCTGTTAGCGATGATAAGGTTGATGACGCGGAGCTGAGGAACCTGGTGTTGCAGGACTGTGGCTCCTGCCATGGCATGACGCTCCGGGGTGGCCTGGGGCCTTCACTGCGCCCTGATGACCTGGCGCAGATGTCGGTGGGAGCCATCGCCGCATTGATCCGGGAGGGGGTGCCGGGCACCGCCATGCCGCCCTGGAAGGCATTGCTCAGCGAGCCGGAAATCCACTGGATCAGTGAACGACTCAAATCCGGTGCCCTGATGTCAGGACAGGACGAATGAAACGGGAGGGTTCATGAGACAGAGAACAGCAATGCTGGTGGTTATGCTTCTGGTGCTGCTGGGCCTGAATGGTTGCCAGAGCCCTGCCACCGTCAGTGAGCTGCGTGGCACCGGCGACCTGGGGCTGGTGATAGAGCGGGCCACGGGTTCTGTGCTGGTGGTGGAAACCACCGGCAACAGCGTGCTGGGTCGCATAGAAGGCCTTGGTGACCTCTCCCATGCCTCTGTGGTGTATTCGCGGGACGGCCGTTATGGCTATGTTTTCGGGCGTGACGGTGGGCTGACCAAAGTGGACCTGCTGACCCGGTCCATCGAGGATCGGGTCATCCAGTCCGGCAACAGCATTGGCGGCGCCATTTCCCAGGATGGCCGTTATGTGGCCGTGTCCAACTATGAGCCTGGCGGCGTGAAGGTCTTCGACAGCGAGACCCTGGAACTGGTGGCCGATGTACCCGCCACCTACACCAATGCGCAGGGGGAGACTGCACGATCCAAGACCGTGGGGCTGGTGGATGCCCCGGGCAACCGGTTTGTCTTCAGCCTGTTCGATGCTAACGAAATATGGACACTCGACGTGGCTGGCGATACCCCGGACGTGACCCGATACGACGCTGGTAAGGCGCCCTACGATGCCCTGATCACACCAGATGGCCGCTTCTACATTGCCGGACTGTTCGGTGAGGATGGCCTGAGCATGCTGGACCTCTGGCAGCCGGAAGCCGGGGCCATCGACATCCTGCCGGGTTATGGCAAGGGGGAACAACAGCTGCCAGTCTACAAGATGCCCCACCTGGAAGGCTGGGCAATTGCCGGCGGCCGCGCCTTCGTGCCGGCGGTGGGGCATCACCAGGTGCTGGTGGCGGATATGAATGACTGGTCCCTGATGGAGCGCATCCCGGTGCAGGGCCAGCCGGTGTTCGTCATGGCCAGCCCCGATAATCGCCAGATCTGGGTGAGTTTTGCCCACCCCAGGAACGATGTGGTACAGGTCATTGATGCCCGCACCCGGGAGATCATCCGTACCCTGGAACCGGGCAAGGCAGTACTGCACATGGAGTTCACCCCCAGGGGCGAAAGGGTCTGGATTTCCGCCCGGGACAGTAACCGGGTGACGGTGTATGACACCCGCACCCTTGAGCCGGTGGCGTCATTCAGTGCCGAAAAGCCCAGTGGCATCTTCTTTACCAGCCGGGCTCATTCGCTTGGGCTCTGAGTTCCGGCGCTGCATTGCGGCAGCGTTGCTGGCAGGGGCCTCAATCGGCCTCTTCGGGGGATCGGCGCATGCCGGGGAGCCGGCCTTTCTGATCGGTATCGAGCCCGACGGCCGGGTTTCAGAAGTGGCGCGTCGCCGCCTGGAAAAGTATCTGGATACCCAGGGGTGTCTGGCCGACATCCGCTTCACCACCGATGACCCGGCTCTGGCGCTGGTGTTCCGTGCTGGTATTCCCGGTGCCGGTGAAACACCGGTACTGGTGGCAGTCAATGCTGGTGGCAGGCTTCCGCAACCGGCCTGGATAACACGTCGGACCGCCGGCGTCCGGGGGCTGGCGGACTTGGAAAATCGTGACCTTGCAACCGTGGCCGGTCATGACCCGCTGGGCTCCGAGTTACCCCTGGCGGCACTCCGGCGCGAGGGCGTATTGCCCGATTCCGGACGGTTTTATGAGGCGGGTGACTACAGCTCGGCACTGGGGTTGCTTCTCCATAACAACACTCACGCAGCGGTCTCGGAGCTTGGCTTCGTTGAGCCGTTCCTGGACAAGAACGGGCTGGTGGTCACCTGGTCAGGCGAGCCGGTCATAGCGGGCGGGTGGTATCGCCGTGCCGGCTGGAACAATGCTGTTGCCGCCTGCGAGCAGGCGCTGGCCCGGCGGCAACGCGACGATGATCGCCAGGCCTTTGCGGCCTTTCCCGAATGGGTTGCCGGGTTCGCCCGGCACGACAGTCAGAATTCAGAGGATAGTAGCCAATGACGTTCTACCAACCGGTTGGCCATGAGGTTGAACTGTTCCGCACGGCAGCCGACAACGGCCTGCCCGTGCTCATCAAGGGCCCCACAGGCTGCGGCAAGACCCGATTCGTCCGCTACATGGCAGAGCAGCTGGATCGGCCGGTCTATACTGTCGCCTGTCACGACGACCTCACGGCGGCCGATCTGGTGGGCCGCCACCTGATCGGCCCCGAGGGTACCTACTGGCAGGACGGCCCTCTGACCAGAGCCGTGCGCGAAGGTGGTATCTGCTATCTTGATGAAGTGGTGGAAGCCCGCAAGGACACCACCGTGGTGTTGCACCCGCTGGCGGACGATCGCCGGGAGCTGCCCATTGAGCGCACGGGTGAGGTGCTGACGGCGGCGCCGGGTTTCATGCTGGTGGTGTCCTATAACCCCGGGTATCAGAGCCTGCTCAAGGGTATGAAGCCCAGTACCCGCCAGCGCTTTGTGTCCCTGAGCTTTGACTACCCGCAAGCGGATATGGAGCAGACCATCGTGATGGAGGAGTCCGGGTGTAACCGGGACCTCGCCGCACAACTGGTGAGCCTTGCCCAGTCGGTCCGCAACCTGAAGGACCACGATCTGGAAGAAGCGGCGTCAACGCGCCTGCTGATCCATACCGCCCACCTGATCAAGGCGGGAGTGCCGGTGGCCCGGGCCTGCCGGGCCGGAATGATCGAGCCCCTGTCCGACGACGAAGCAACCGTGAACGCTCTTATGGAGGTGGTGTATGCCGTATTCGGAAGGCCAGAGCAAAGCCAGTAGCGGGGCCGTGGTACCGGTGATCTGGTACCTGCTCAACCTGCTGGCCCTGCCGGTCATCGGGTTTGCGGTGCTGCTGTGGCTCTATCTGCACTCTGCCGACATGCCGGAGCTGCGGCGAATGCATGCCCGGGCGACGTTCTATATGTCGATCATCGGTGCGGTGCTGATCTTCGGCGGCGTTGGGGCATTCTGGCTGGCCTTCGGCCATACCGGCAACTTCTGGACCGGCGCCATTGTGTGGGCCATCGTGTTGCATACCAGCTTCGTTTTGTGGGGGATGATTGCGTTGGCCCAGGCTATTGGGGAGAAGCCGCCTTACTTTCCGCGACGGTTTGTTTAAGTCCGCGCCGTTGGTTTAAGTATTAATATTTGTGGAGGAGGGCGCGGCCGGGTAGGCCTTTCCGGAACACGCTCCTTCCGGCACCCCTGCGGGGTCCGGCCCGCAATCGCAGATTGCGGTCGTGAGGCTGTCGCATGAAGCTTCGCTTCATAAGCGCTCGGCCTCACCCTTGTGTTGCTTGGGCTCCGCCATCCATGGCTCCGCACAGTTCCGGAAAGGCCTACCCGGCCCCTCCCTTTGAACTTGGGGGTCGCCGCCGCGACGATGGCCCCTGAGGGCCAGACACCCTATAACAAACTACGAACTCCGGCCAACGCCGCAATGACAACCACAGCCCAGCCCTGGGTAGCCAGTCGCCAGCCTCTCGGGGCATCTTTCATTTCCATAAAGTGATCCACCAGCAGAGTGGCCTTGATGAGGACCAGGATGAATACCATCCAGACCAGAATCGACGCGTCGGCTCCCAATTGCAGAGCGATCACCGGCGCCATGGTGCATGCCAGAAGAACCAGATAGACAGCGAGCATCAGTAACCCCCCTCAGGCCAGAACGTAGAGCATCGGGAACAGCACCAGCCACACCAGATCCACCATGTGCCAGTAGGATGCTCCGGATTCCATGCCGTTCATGTCGTCACCGTTGTAGTCGCCGTTTTTCACCTTCACCGCCAGTACCACCAGGATGATCTGGCCAAGCACCACGTGCATGAAATGGAAGAAGGTGAGGAAGAAATAGAACATGAAGAAGGTGTCTGTACCCAGGTTGTAGCCGCTGCTGTACAGCTCCACGTACTCCCAGAGTTTGCCGAAGGTATAGATGGAGGACGCCGCAATGGCTCCCCAGAGCAGCAGGGCCACCCGGGGCTGGCGGTGACGCAGGCGGTGCACGGCAACGGCCACCAGGTAACTGGCGGTGATCAGGCCCACGGTGTTGATCAGGCCGGTCCAGGGGTGCAGCGCGGTCCGCCCGGCGGCAAAAGTGTCCGGATCAAGGCTGCGGGCGATGCCGAAGCCGATGAAGAAGATGCCGAACACCGCCAGTTCCGCAAAGATAAAGAACCAGACGGCCAGGTCGCCGGGCAGGTGCCGGTTGTCGGATGGGGCGTTTTCCATACGGCTCAGCGGGTCAGGTTCATGTAGAGCTTGGGCAGCTGCAGAGGCAACTGGACCGGATCCTTGATCACCACGAAGTTATTGCTGCCGAACACGTAGGGCAGGTACTCGCTGGCGTCGTCGTCAATGGTGACACAGAACGGCGTCAGGCCGGCCTTGTGGGCTTCCTGCACCGCCATGCGGGTGTCTTCCACGCCGTACCGGCCTTCGTACAGGTCCAGGTCGTTGGGCTTGCCGTCGGTGAGCAGCAGCAGGATCTTCTGGTGCTCGTGACGCCCCTGTAGCAGCCGGGCGGCCTGGCGGATGGCGGCGCCCATGCGGGTGTAGTAACCCGGCTCCAAGGCCTGGATGCGGCCCCGGCTGACATCGTTATAGGGCTCGTCGAACGCCTTGATATGGTGAAAGCGTACATGGTCGCGACGGCGGGATGAGAACGCGAACAGGGCGAAGGGATCGCGGCTGGCCTGCAGGGCCTCGCTCAGCAGTTGCAGCCCATCCCGGGCAATGTCGATTACCCGTTGGCTGTTGTTGATGTAGGTGTCCGTGGACATGGAGATGTCCGTCAGGATCAGGCAGGCCAGGTCCCGCTGGTTCTGTTTGCAGCGGCGGAACAGTTTCTGGTCAATTTCGCCGATACCCCGGCGATGCTGGACTTCCCGCTCCATACACGCGTCCAGGTCCAGCTCTTCCCCTTCGGTCTGCCGGCGTTCCCAATGGCGCAAGGGCTTCAGGGCGCTGAACTGGCGGCGCAGGCGCATGGCGGACCGGGACAGGTGATCCGGCAGGGGGGAGGGCACGGACTCCTTGCTCAGCATGGGTTGCAGGCAGCAGTAGTTGTCCCGGTAGTCCTGGCTGCGCCAGTCCCATTCCGGCAGATGTATGCCTGGGCCCAGGTGGAGATCATCGTTCTCCTCCGAGGGCAGGTCCAGGTCGAACTTGATGGCGGAAGATGACTCACGGCGGTCGCTGGACACCGAGATCATATCCATGTCGTCCGCCACCGCGTCGGCATCGTCCTCTTCGGTGTCGTCGCCCGCCCGGTCCACGGGAATGAACTCGCTCCAGGAGAACAGGCTTTCCAGGCGGAACAGCATCAGCCCCTGGTCCTTGTCGAAGGCATCCACCCGTTCGGCCCGGCGGCGCTTGCGCTTCTTCTCCAGCCCCCCTGGCTTTGAGCTCATGTTGTCATCGCCGATGATCTGGCCGGTCACCTTGCCCGGGGTCATGGTGGGGTAGAGCCAGAGGATCACCGGCCAGGGGTCGGAGTCCGCCGCCGGCAGTGAATCCACACTGCCCGGGTGGATCAGCGCCTGGCGGATGGCCTTTTCACGGTTGCCTTCGGCTTCTGGCAAAGTGGTCGAATCCGGGCGCCATTGCAGGGTGTGCCGGACCAGGCGCTGGTAGACAGGCTCCAGCCCCGGCCACCGGGCCAGAAGGGTCTGTACCATGGCCTGGTTGCCGGTCAGCCAGTCGTCTTCCGTGCATTCGCCCTGGGCGGCGAGGGCGGCCAGCCACAGGTACAGGTCGCGGTTGAGCTGTTGCGAGGGGAACAGCGCCAGCCGGTCCGGCAGTCGAAGGCTCTGTTCGTCCCGCCAGGCCAGTTCGAACTTCTTGTGGGTGCCCGCCAGTTTCTGCAGGAAACGGCGACGGGTGCGGAAGTGGCGGGGTTCGGCCACCACCAGGCTCAGGGCCGGGTCGCCCCCGAGGGCCCGGAACAGCACGCCCAGGGTGCGGGCTTCATCCTTCAGGTGAACCGCATGTTCCGGGAACTCGCCCATGGCATGGCGGGTAACGTACTCATGCCATTTGAAGCCTACCCACTCTTCCATATCAACTCCCCGTGTTCAGGCGTGTGGATGGTGTGGTGTCGATCTGACGCATTGGTATCAGCACGGTCTGCCTGCCCGGTGTGCCGGGTTCCCAGTGCAGCAGTGAACCCTCCGGGTTGTCCTTCTGGACCTCGCGGCAGGCGCTGACACATTGCAGGCACTGGGTGCAGGAGAACTTGGCCCGCTTGTGGCTGCGGGTGGGCAGCCGCATGGGGCAGGCCTCGTCGCAGGCTTTGGTGCAGTCACGGCAGGCGGCGGCCCGTCTGGCGTCGAAGGTGACCACCCGACCACGGCCATTGGTCATCCAGGCGATGCTCTGCACCAGCCCGACGGCACAACCGTATTTGCAGAACAGGTGCCGGGCAAACAGGAAGTCGAAGGTGAACACGGCGGTGGCAACCGCCAGGAAAATGGCTGGATAGCGGCCCAGCTGCCCGGTTACCAGGTCGGTGTACAGGGGTATGGGTGGTAACAGGTAAGAGAGCATGGCCAGCGCCCATGAAAAACCAATCAGCGCGCAGACCAGGGTCAGGCCCGCCCAATGCACGGCTTTGCCGGTGTTGCCTTTTCTGAGGGCCTCCCAGAGCGTGGGACGGCCTGTGATCCGGGTCATCAGGTTGTTGATAGTCTCGACCACGGAAAAGTGCGGGCACAGCCAGCCACAGTACAGGCGCCCCCACTTGTAGAATATCCATAGTGCCAGCGGCACCAGAACAAGAATCGGCAGGACGAACCAGAACAGGATCTGCCCGGCCACTTCCGCCGGTGAACTCTGGGATACCCAGGCCGGGTCCAGATTGAATGACAGGGGAAAGCCGAACACCACGAAACGGGTTTCGGTCAGGTCGTAGCGGAATATATTGAGTACAGGCGCTAGCAGGAACAGCGCGAAGAAGGCGCTGCGTGTCATCAGCCGCTTCTGCTGGAGGGTGTCCTTGCTGTTGACGGTTTGCGCATGCACAACGTTGGTCCGAATCTGAGGAAAAAAAACCGGGGCCCGCAGGCCCCGGTGGTTATTGCGGATCAGGCGTCGGCGGTAGCCGGGCCACGGACTTCCTCGGCAGGGCTTGCCTGACCCTTGATGAAGAAGCTGCCGAGGTACACCACCAGGCCGGCCATGAAGAAGGCACCAGCCACGAACCGCATCCAGTAGAACAGGGCGAGCTGATCCTGGCCTGCCATGAACGACATGGCCTCGCCACTTTCCGGTATCCGTTGCAGCCACACCTGCAGTACACCGGCGGCGGTCAGGAACAGGGTGATGAACACCATGGAGATGGTCATCAGCCAGAAGCCCCACATTTCCACAACCTGGGCGGTGTTGCCGTTGCCATAGGGCCGGCCCCGCATGATCGGCACCGCGTAGGAAATGATGGTCAGTACGATCATCACATAGGCGCCGTAGAACGCCATGTGGCCGTGGGCGGCCGTGATCTGGCTACCGTGGGTGTACCAGTTCACCGGCGCCAGGGTGTGCAGGAAGCCCCACACGCCAGCACCCAGGAACGCCATCACGGTGGTACCCATGGCCCACAGCAGCGCCGCCTTGTTGGGATGGTTGCGGCGGCGCCGGTTGATCATGGTGAAGGCGAACACCACCATCATGAAGAACGGTAGCGGTTCCAGTGCGGAGAACACGGAGCCCAGCCACAGCCAGTACTCGGGCGGCCCGATCCAGAAGAAGTGGTGTCCGGTACCGATGATGCCGGTAATCAGCGCCATGGCGACGATCACGTACAGCCACTTCTCGATGACCTCCCGGTCCACGCCGGTAAGCTTGATCAGTACGTAGGCGAGGATGGCGCCCATGATCAGCTCCCATACGCCTTCCACCCACAGGTGCACCACGAACCACCAGAAGTATTTGTCGGTAGCCAGGTTACCGGGGTTGTAGAAGGAGAACAGCCACAGCACAGCCAGGCCGATCAGGCCGGTCACCAGCACAATGTTGACGACCGTTTTCCGTCCTTTCAGGGCTGTCATCAGAATGTTGAACAGAAAGCCGCCAACCACGAGCAGTATGCCGATCTTGGTGATGGTGGGCTGTTCAAGGAACTCCCGCCCCATGGTGGGCAGTAAACGGTTCATGGTGATGTCTGCCAGGGTGGCATAGTCCACGAACAGGTAACCGAGAATGGTCAGGGTGCCGGCAGCGGCAAACACCCAGAACAGGATCCACGCCAGCAGCGGACTGTACAGCTCCGTCTGGGACTCTTCCGGCACCATGTAGTAGGTTGCGCCCATGAAACCGAACAATAGCCAGACAATCAGCAGGTTGGTGTGAACCATGCGCGCTACGTTGAAGGGAATCTCCGGAAACAGGAAATCACCCACAACATACTGAAGCCCCAGTACCAGGCCGAACACGATCTGGCCGGCAAACAGGATCAGGGCAAAGATAAAGTAGGGCATTGCAACCCTTTGGGATTCGTATTTCATATCGGAGCCCTCAGCCTTCGATGTTGGGTGGCCAGTCGTTGTCGTCGATCTTGGAGGTCCACTCCAGGAACGCCGCGAGATCGTCGATCTCCTCATCGGTCAGATTGAAGTCCGGCATCTGCCGGCGCCCGGGGACGTTGGTGGGCATGGCGTTCATCCATGCGTTGAGGTAGGACCGGAAGACTTCACTGTCACCGCCACCACGGCGGTCGAACACGTTGCCCAGCTCCGGTGCAAAATAGGCCCCTTCGCCCATGATGGAGTGACAACCAACGCAGTTGTTCTCTTCCCACAGGTGTTTGCCGCGAACCACCTGATCGGTCAGCTGGTCACGGTTATCCCGTTCGGGCATTGCCCGGATCTGAGTGTCAAAAGTCAGCGCCAGGAACAAGAGGACGAAGAAGGCACTCCCCCCCAGATAAATGTTCCTGGCCATGCCTTTGGTAAAGCGCTCGGCCATTGGTCTGCTCTCCGTTTTCGTTATAAAACCCGACTACAGCGCTAGGGTATAAAGTAGGAAGTGGGAAAGGTTTGATGATTGTCAAAGGCGGCCAGTCATTTACCAAATATCCTGCCGATTACCTCCAGAGGAGTACGCACGTTTCGGGGGTGGTGATGTACTCTGGCGATAGTGTGCCGTTCGGGTAGTTCGCTGATCCAGGTAACTCAGTAGGCCAGCGAATTACCCGAACGGCACACTCAATGCCCCACTGAAGGATGGTGACCCCATGTCTCAACGGTCTGCCCCCTCGCCTGACTTCCAGCTATTCCCCTGGACGAGCCAGTTCGAAACCGGCATCGATCAGATTGACGAGCAGCACCAGAAGCTGGTGGAAATTCTCAATCGCCTGGCCTGGCACCTGTCCGCCGAACAGGACGAACTGCGCGCTGGCGACGTGGTGGATGAGCTGCTGGACTACGCCGGTTACCACTTCCGCTGTGAAGAGGCCATCTGGAAGAAGTACTTCAGTGGCAGCAGCCTGGAAGCCAACCATCACCAGGCCCACGAGTATTTCTTCGAGCAGGTCCGCCATTATGAGGAGCGGCGTCAGCGGGGCGAGGAGAGCACCCTGGCGGAGATGTTCGACTTCCTGACCCGGTGGCTGGCCTTTCATATTCTCGAAGCGGACCGGCGCATGGCGCTGATGACCTTCTCCATCCGCGCCGGGTATTCCATCGAAGAAGCGGCAGATGACGCCGACCGTACCCTCAGTGGCACCACGTCAGTGATGGTCAAGGCCATTCTGGAAATGTACGGCAAGCTCTCCGGCAGCACCGTTCAGTTGATGAAGGAGCGGGCCGCGCGCCGGGCTGCGGAAGAGGAGCTGGAAAAACTCAGGGCGGAAAGGGGCCACGACGGGCCAGGCAACTGAGGTTACAATGGCGCTCCCTCATCAGGAGAAGTCATGACCGCCGCACTCGCGCTGTTGTTCAAGCTGCTGCCCCTGTATATCACCGTCGCCCTGGGCTGGATTGCCGGCCGTTATCTGCAGGCCAGCGGCAGTCATATTGCCGGCATCATGCTGTACATCGTCACCCCGTCGGTGGTGTTTTCCGGGGTGATGGCGGCGCCGCTGTCGCCGGAAGTCATCCTGCTGCCGTTTGTGGTGTTTGCCCTGTGCTCGTTGATCGGCCTGGCCCACCTGTGGCTGGCGCGGCGGGTGTTGCACGATGGCAGCGCCAGTATGATTCCCCTGTCAGTGGGTACCGGCAACACCGGCTACTTTGGTATACCAGTAGCGCTGCTGCTGTTCGGCGAGCAGGGGCTGGCGCTCTACATTGTCTGCATGTTGGGCACCACCCTGTTTGAAAACTCCCTGGGCTTCTACCTCGCGGCCCGCGGTCGTTACAGCATCCGGGATGCGCTGATGAGGGTGGCGCGGCTGCCTTCGGTGTATGCCTTCGGGCTGGCGGTGGTGCTGAACCTGTCAGGGCTTGGTATTCCGCAGGTGCTTACGCCGCTGTTTGATAACCTGCGCGGGGCCTACAGTATCCTCGGCATGATGATTATCGGCATGGGCATCCTCAGTTTCCGGGGGCTGGCGGGGAACCTGCGGTTTACCGGGCTGGCGTTCTTCGGCAAGTTTGTGACCTGGCCGCTGGTGGCCATTGCCCTTTGGTGGCTCGATGCCACGGTGCTGGGTATCTACGACACCGCCGTCCATCAGGCCATCTTTCTGATCTCCATCACCCCTATTGCCGCTAACACCGTGGTGATCGCCACTCTGCTGGATACGGCGCCAAGGCAGGCTGCCGGCACAGCACTGCTCAGTACACTGTTTGCGCTGGGCTTTATCCCTTTCATGGTGGCCATGGTCCTGTCCTGAGGCCGCACCGTCATACTATAGTGAGACCTGAATGAGGAACTCTGTTCAAGGAGCGCTGCCATGAAGCCTTTCGCCCCGATTCTTGCCGGACTTGTGCTTGCCCTGGCACTGCCAGTGGCACAGGCCGCTGCACCGGCAACACCCGACCTGAAGGAATGGAAAATACCCTGGGACAACAGCCGCCCCCGCGACCCGTGGGTTGGGCCCCAGGACAATACGGTGTGGTTCGTGGGTCAGGCCGGCGACTACGTGGCCACCCTCAACCCTGAAACCGGTGACCTGAAACGCTACCGCCTGGACCCGGGCACGGGCCCCCATAATGTCATTGCCGATGAGCGCGGCGCCTTCTATGCCGGCAATCAGGCCGAGCACATTGGCCTGATCGATCCGGAAAGCGGCGATATCCGCAAGTTCAGGCTGGAAGGTGATGGCCCCAGGGATGTCCACACCATGGGCTTTGATGCCAACGGCGACATCTTCTTCACCGAGCAGGGTGGCAACCGTATAGGCTGGCTGGATGTGGACCAATACGACTTCCGCATGTTTGATGTGGAGACCGAGTGGGCCCGACCCTATGGCCTGGTGGTAAGTAGTGAAAGCCGGCCCTGGGTGGCGTTGTTCGGTACCAACAAACTGGCAACGGTGGACGCCAAAGGGAAACTGCACGAAGTGACCCTGCCCCGGGACGGGGCCCGGCCACGGCGGCTGGATATGACCGATGATGGCATGGTGTGGTATGTGGACTATGCCGAAGGCTTCCTGGGACGGCTGGACACCGGAACCGGCGACATCCTGGAATGGCCTGTTCCCGGCGGCGCTGATGCCCGGCCCTATGCCATGGCGCTGGATGACCAGGACCGGCCCTGGTTCGTGGAAACCGGTGCCAGCCCCAACCGGCTGATCGGGTTTGACCCGCAGACCGAAACCTTCTCCACCCCCGCTACCATTCCCAGTGGTGGAGGTACCGTGCGTCATATGGTGTTCGACCCTGACGTCCGGGCATTGTGGTTCGGCACCGATACCAACACCCTGGTCCGGGCCACGCTCCGGTAACTAGTGTCCCGTTGCTGATAGTGTGAAACCGGGTCTGGCATTCCTGGCTGTGGATAGCTATTCTGGCACCACGCCCGTTGTGATCGGGTATAACAAAAACAATGAGATCCACCACATGAAACTCAAACTGAACCTGCTGACCGCGCTGGCGGTTGTCCTGTCTGTGCTTTCCGTTCGCGAAGCTTACGCAGACCCCCGTGGCCTCTGGAATACCGAAGACGACAGCGCCCAGGTGCAGCTGGAATCCTGCGGCAACCATCTGTGTGGCCATATCGTCTGGCTGGAAGAGCCTCTGGATGACCAGGGCAATCCCAAGACCGACGGCGAAAACCCGGAACCCGAGCTGCGTGACCGTCCCATTGAAGGCCTGAAGATTGTCTGGGGGCTGGAGGACGGCGGTGACGGTAAAAGCTGGGAAGACGGCAAGGTCTATGACCCGGAAAGTGGCAAGACCTATAACGCCAAGGTCAGCCTGGAAAAGCCGGATGTACTCGAACTGCGGGGCTACGTGGGTATGCCACTTTTCGGTCGTACCTCCACGTGGACCCGCGCCGGGCAGGCACGTAGCCAATAGCAGGGGTGAGCGAGATCAGGCCAGCTGGTCAAACCCCGTCAGGACATTGGCCACATTGACCCCGATGGCCTCCACATCATAACCCCCTTCCATGGTAAACAGCGTCGGCAGGCCCATCCGGCCCAGGCGTTCGCCCATTGCCAGGTAGTCCTCTGATGTCAGTTTGAAGAACGAGATCGGGTCACCCTCGAAAGTGTCCACGCCCAGGGGCACCACCAGCGCGTCCGGCCTGAAGTCCGCAATGCGCTTGCAGGCAGTCTCGAGGCCCTGCCGCCATTCGCTGAACGGTGTGCCCGGCGGGTAGACAAGGTTCAGGTTGCTGCCTTCGCCGTCACCCTCGCCAATCTCGTCCTCAAAGCCCAGGAAGTGGGGAAATACCAGATCCGGATCCCCGTGCAGGCTGATGGTCAGCACGTCATTGCGGCGATAGAAAATACTCTGGGTGCCGTTGCCGTGGTGGAAGTCCACATCCAGGATGGCCACCCGTTTCGCGCCCTGGTCCAGGAAAGCCTGGGCGGCAATGGCGGCGTTGTTGAAGAAACAGTAGCCACCGAACAGGTCGGCTGCCGCGTGATGGCCCGGGGGTCGGCAAAGGGCGAAGGCTGCCCGCTCGCCATCGGCCACCAGCCGCTGGGCGGTGAGGGCTACGTCCACCGAGGCCCGGGCTGCCTCCCAGGTGCCATCGGTGATAGACGTATCTGCACCCAGGGCGTAATAGCCCAACCGCCCGTCGATGTCTTTCGGCACCCGCTGGCGCATGCCACGGGCCGGCCAGAACTGGGGGATGGCCTCGCCCGGTTTGCCGGCGGCGGCCCACTCGCTCCAGCAGTGTTCCAGGAAGCTGACGTACTCCAGGGTATGCACCCGCAGAATGGGGGCCAGATCGAAGTTAACCGGCGCCACAATCTCACCCAGTGACTGGTCGCGAACACGCTGCAGGATGGTTTCGGCCCGCGACGGTCGCTCGTGGGGTTCGATCAGTACCCCGCCATCCAGTTCGGAGGTGGCGGTGCGGCGGTGATGCAGCGGCGAGTAGACGGTTTTCATGGTCGTGTCTTCCGGCCTCTTTGTGGTCAGAATACTACTGTTCCACAGCCCTGCGGAGATCTCAATCAGCATCGTTTTTAGGACAACCGCTCGATTTTTTCCTGCCGCCTGCTATCCTGTTTTCCATCCCCAAACGTCAACAAGACCCGGAAACCGGGCGGAACCAAAACCATGCCTTCATTACCCGATGGCCTGATCGTGGTCGCCAAGCGCGACTGCCCCACCTGCCAGCTGATCGAACCGTTGCTGGCGGATATTGACCGCCAGGCCGGCCCGCTCACCGTCTATTCCCAGGATGACCCCGCTTTTGCAGAGGGTGTCAGTGGTGCACACCATGACGCCACCCTGGAGCACTCCTTTCGTTTGAAGACCGAGTTCGTGCCCACCCTTATCCGTGTTGAGAACGGCCAGGAAGTGGAACGGACCTATGGCTGGCACCGGGGGGACTGGCAGCAGATGACCGGCATCGCGACGCTGGGGGAGGACCTGCCCCCGATGCGTCCCGGCTGCGGCTCGAAAACCCTGGAGCCGGGTATTGCCGAGAAGCTGGAAGTACAGTTTGGCGACACCCGCCTCAGCGCCCGCGAGATTGAGACTGATGCCGATGACCTGATCGAAGCCTGCTATGAGCGGGGCTGGAGCGATGGCCTGCCGGTGGTGCCACCGACCCCGGAACGGGTGCTGCGGATGCTCAAGGGCACCGACCGTGACCCGGCGGAGGAGGTCGGCCTGGCGCCGCCGGACCTGGCCCCCTGCACGGTGGAAAAGGTGGCTATCAACGCGGTCATGGCCGGCTGCAAACCGGAATACATGCCGGTGCTGCTGGCGGCCCTGGAAGCGGCCCTGACCGATGAATTCGGGCTTCATGGCCTGTTGTGTACCACCATGTTTGGTGGGCCCATGATTATCGCCAACGGTCCGGTCACCAAAGCCATCGGCATGAATTCCGGGGCCAATGCTCTGGGCCAGGGCAATCGCGCCAATGCCACCATCGGCCGGGCCCTGCAGCTGATTGTGCGCAATGTCGGCGGCGGCCGCCCCGGCGAGATCGACCGGGCCACCCTGGGCACACCGGGCAAGTACACCTTCTGTTTTGCCGAAGCGGAGGACAGCGAATGGCTGCCCCTCGCCGAGGAGCGTGGCGTACCTTCCGGCAACTCGGCGGTTACCCTGTTTGCCGGGGAAGGCGTGCAGGGCGTTGTCGACCAGAAGTCCCGTACGCCCGAGTCGCTGGCAAAGTCCTTTGCACTGGCCCTGAGGGCCGTGGACCACCCCAAGATGGCCATGGCCGGCGATGCGGTGCTGGTGGTCTCCCCCGAGCATAGCCGCGTGTTTATCGAGGCGGGCTGGACCAAGGCCCGTTTGCTGGAGGAACTGGAATCACTGCTCCGGTTCCCCGGGGAGGAAATGGTCGCCGGCGCCGGCGGCATTGCGGAAGGCATCCCGGAGCAGTTCCGGGACAAGACCGTGCCCAAGTTCCGCCCCGGCGGGTTACTGATTGTCCGGGCTGGCGGCACCGCCGGCCTGTTTTCTGCCGTTATTGCCGGCTGGGCCGCTTCCGGTCCGGTCGGTTCCAGTCCTGTAACCAGAGAGGTGAAGGTATGACACACACAGGCGTGATGCTCGACCCCACGGGCGAGCTGTCACCGGCGGTACGGGCCAGGCTGGCCCGGCCCGCCAGTCTGGCGGGCAAGACCGTCGGGCTGCTGGATATCTCCAAGCCCCGGGGTGACGTGTTCCTGGATCGCATCGAGGAACGCCTGACCGCCATGGAGGTGACCGTCAAACGCTACCGCAAGCCCACGTTCACCCGGGTCGCCCCCACCGAGCTGAAACAGCAGATCGCCGGTGAAGTGGACCTGATCGTGGAAGGGCTGGCCGACTGAGGTTCCTGCACGTCGTGTTGTACACATGACATCGCGGACCTGGAAGGTCGCAACATTCCGGGCGTAGGCGTTGCCTCCAGCGAGTTTATCCAGGCCGCAGCGGCCCAGTCGAAAACCCTGGGTTTCGAGCCGGCCATGGTGTTCGTGGGCCACCCGATCCAGGACCGTACCGATGACGAGATGCGGGCACTGGCGGATGAGGCCCTGGAGGAGATTGTCCGGCTACTGACACATACGGAGTAGACATCCCTGGTCCGCCAGGGATGGCGGAATTCATGACTTCATCTGAACCAATTTCTGCGCAGGGCACCCGACTACGGCCACCCTCCGTGGACCTGATCCTTGCCTGGCCAGTCATGGTGCGGCTCTGCGCTATCCATGGCCGTCCCGTGGTGCTGGAGTCTATCCGTGAGCGGCTGGACCAATGGCGCCAGCAATCGGAGCCCTTTGACGATACCGATTTCGCCGCCGCTGTGGAGCGGTCTGTTCTGTCGACGGTGGCCCCTTCACTGCGGCGGGTGTTCAACCTGACCGGCACGGTGTTGCACACCAACCTCGGCCGGGCGCCGCTGCCCCAGGAAGCCATTGAGGCTATGGTGTCTGTGGCCTCAGGGGCGTCCAACCTGGAGTTCGATCTGGACAAGGGCAAGCGCGGCGACCGGGACGACCATGTGGAGGAGTGGGTCTGCCGCCTGACCGGCGCCGAAGCCGCCACCGTGGTCAACAACAATGCCGCCGCCGTGTTGCTGGTGCTCAACTCCCTGGCCCGGCGCAAGGAAGTGATTGTCTCCCGGGGCGAGCTGATCGAGATCGGCGGCGCCTTTCGCCTGCCTGACATCATGGCCCGGGCCGGCTGCAAGCTTCATGAAGTCGGCACCACCAATCGCACCCATCCCCGGGATTTCGAGAACGCGATCAGCCCCCGCACCGGCCTGCTGATGAAGGCCCATACCAGCAACTACCGGGTCGAGGGCTTCACGGCGGAAGTGGCGGAGGCAGAACTGGCCGCCATCGCCCATGACCACCAACTCCCCCTGGCCGTGGACCTGGGCAGTGGCAGCCTGCTAGACATGGTGGCCCTGGGACTACCCGCCGAACCCACGGTGCGGGAAACCCTCGACAAGGGTGCGGACGTGGTTACCTTCAGTGGCGACAAGCTGCTGGGCGGCCCCCAGGCAGGCATCATCGCTGGCCGTGCCGAGCTGATCAGCAAGATCCGCAAGAACCCCCTGAAACGGGCCCTGCGGTGCGATAAACAGACCCTGGCGGCCCTGGAAGCAGTGCTGCGGCTCTATGGCAACCCGGACATCGTGGTTGAGCGGGTGCCGGCCCTGCGGTTGCTGACCCGCCCCGAAGCGGCGATTCGGCAGGCCGCCGACACTATCGCCGGGCCGCTGTCCGAGTGGGCCGGGAAAGACTGGGACGTGAGTGTGGCAGAAGTCAAAAGCCAGATCGGCAGCGGCTCGCTGCCGCTGGACCTGCTGCCCAGCGCCGCTGTGCGCCTGACGCCGGTGTCGGGCAATAAACGCCAGCGCAGCCGCCAGCTCAAAGAGCTGTCCGCCCGTCTGCGACAGTTGCCCATTCCCGTGATCGGGCGGGTTTCCGAAGATGCCCTGCTGCTGGACTGCCGTTGCCTGGAGGATTCCGGAGCCTTTCTGGCGCAGCTTGAAGCGGAGGCAAACGAGCCGTGATCATCGCCACCGCCGGTCATGTGGACCACGGCAAGACCACCCTGATCAAGGCGCTGACCGGTGAAGATACGGACCGGCTGGCGGAGGAAAAGCGTCGCGGTCTCACCATCGACCTGGGCTTCGCCTGGACCCGCACGGAGCAGGGCCACTGGCTCGGCTTCGTAGATGTACCCGGCCACGAGAAGTTCATCCGCAACATGGTCGCCGGCGTGGCGGCGGTGGATGCGGTGATGCTGGTGGTGGCGGCCGACGACGGCCCCATGCCCCAGACCCGGGAGCATCTGGCCATTCTCGATCTGTTAGGTGCGAGTGAGGGCCTTGTGGTCCTGACGCGAACAGATCGGGTGGATGGGCGGCGCCTTGAAGAGGTCAGGGCGGAAGTCTCGCAGATGCTGGCGGATACCGGGTTGGCAGAGGCGCCGGTGTTCCCGGTCTCAGGGATCTCCGGGGAGGGCGTTCCAGCATTGTCCAAGTGGCTGGCAAGCCGGGCCATCGAACATGAACGACAACCGGAACCCCCGGCGGCAGGCGTCCGCTTGGTGGTAGATCGTAGTTTCTCCGTGAAAGGCAGCGGCTGCGTGGTCACCGGAACCCTGCTCGACGGCCCCCTGTGCCGGGAAGACACGCTGATGATGTCGCCGGCGGGAATTCCACTAAGGGTTCGTGGCCTACAGGTACATGGGGAGAGCGTGGATCGGGTGCGGGCGGGCCAGCGCTGTGCCGTGAACCTGGCCGGCGACATCAGCCGTGACAGTATCCAGCGGGGTGACTGGCTGGTCGCGCCCTGGCTGCACCAGCCCACCGACCGCCTTGACGTCGCGCTGAATCTGTCACAAGAGGCCCGGCTGCACCGGGGCACCTTCCAGGTCCACATCGGCGCGGCGGCGCGCAGTGCCCGGGTAGTCATGCTGGCGCCGGCAACGCCTGACGCGCCTGCACTGGCTCAGCTGATGCTGGAGCACCCCGTGCAGGCATGCACCGATGATCGGCTGATCCTGCGAGATCCGGCCCTGAACAGCACCATCGGCGGCGGCCGGGTGGTGGATCCCTTTGGCCTGCGGCGGGGGCGGTCGGCGGACAGCCGGACGGGTCTGCTGGCGGCCCTGTCAGCCAGTCGGGATGTCACCGGGCGCCTGAATGCCCGGTTGCAGGCGCAGTCACAGGGTGTGGATCTGGACCCGTTCGCCAGGGCCAACAACCTGACCGATGACCGCCTGGATGAGCTGCTGGGGCGGCTGCGTCCGATGGTGATCCGGGCCGGGTCTTTGCGTCTTGCCTTTGCAGCCGACCACTGGACACGGTGGCAGTCTCGTCTGCTGGAGCGCCTGGACAAATGGCACCTGGACTGCCCGGAGCAGATCGGCCCCACAGAAGCGGAACTGACCCGCCTGACGGGGCCGCAGCTGGACCAGCGGGTGCGCCATCGCCTGCTACAGGGGCTGATCGATCAAGGCGAGGTGTGCCGAAGCGGCTTTCGCCTCCGCCGGCCGGCACACTGGCCCAGGCTTGATTCCACCGATAAGGCGCTGTTGGAACGGGTTCTGGGGCAACTGGAGGGTACCGGCCTGAAACCGCCGATTGCCGGCGAACTGGCCGAGGCCCTGGGCCTGACGCGGGATGACATGCTGGCCTTCCTGGAGAGGATGGACCGCCTGGGCCAACTGGTGGCAGTCGCCCCCAACCGCTTCTACCGACCGGAAATGGTCACCGAGCTGGCGGCGATAGCTGTGGAACTGGCGGAAAACTCCCCCACCGGCGCCTTCGACGCCCGCGCCTACCGGGACCGCTCCGGCATTGGCCGCCGCCTCACGGTCAGCGTACTGGAATATCTGGACCGCGCCGGCGTCACCGCCTTCATCAACGAGGAGCGCCGCCTGCAGCCAGCCTACCGCCAACGCAAGGCGGTCACTGTCCCAGGCAACGACGAAAAAGGTTACACTGCCGACACCTGAACAATGGAAGGGGATCGCTTCCCGGTGGAGCGCCCGGACTTCAAATCCGGTGAGGTGCGCAACGCGTGCCTGGTGGGTTCGACTCCCATACCCTTCCGCCACTATCGTCTCCTTCCGATCAGAGGGCTATCCGAGAGATAAAGGTCGACCTTGCCGGCTTTTCGGCTGGCTGAAACAGCTCTTTCTGGATCTCCATTTGTTCTCTGACCACCACACGCATATTCTGCAAAATCCTGCAAAAAATCAGCCTTTTCTCCACGGTTTGCTCGCATTGGCGGCCCGGTCGATGCAGACTTTTATCATCAGCGTAGCGCGGCGGGATCAATGGCAAAAAGCCGGGTAACCGGAACATAGCCGAGGGCTGCGGTACGCCAATTGTCAGGCGTCGTTTGGGGACGCCGAATCCCAATCAAGCTCAATCAGGAGACAAGATGAAAAAGGTAGGTTTAGCCCTGTTGTTTTCGTTTGCGGCACAGGCATCTCTGGCAACCACGGTAGAGGACCAGGCCAGAGCGGCGGGTTTCACTAACTGCCTTGAGACGACGAAGAAACTGGCGGACTTCCTGGTCAAGAAGCATGCACATGCTTCACATGATTTCTGGAACAAGGAAGCCGTCAATGAGCGGTTCTTTGATTCCGTCATTGTTAAGGACTACTCCGACGGCGATAGCCATATATCTCTAACAATCGTTCCGCGGGGCGGCCAGTGCGATTGGTCTTACACAGAGACTTATCCCGTCGAGCAGCCCTGCCAGATCGTTCGTGAGGAAATGTTTGGCGAAATGGATTATGCAGGGTCATTGAACGAAACAACGATGGCGCTGAAAAATGGCAACGGCCTGAACTATTATCTGACCCCGTCTGAATCCGGTAATACCTGCCTGGTAACCAAGCGGGAAGTGTCGTATCAATAATTAGAGCGACGCCCGCATCCTGCCTACCGCCAACGGAAGGCGGTAACTTCCTCGTGTAACGACGAAAAGAGGCAGGAAACGCCTACCTTCGTTGGCACGCGTCACGTGACGGAATACGCTTTGCCGTATGATCAGGTTCGCCTCCACCCGCTGTCGGGAAACAGGCAGGGGCAGTACGCAATTTCAATAAATGATCAGTGACTTATCGGCTTTCGTTTTGACGATGGCGATGCGTATGAGGTCGAAGTGTGTGATTACCATTGAGTGAGGTGATCACTATGGCTATTCTTAATACTACTGGTATGCAGCGCAAACCGACTCATCCTGGAGAAATGCTGAGGGAGGATTTTCTTCCGGACTATGGACTGACCGTTCCGGGGGTGGCTGAATCTCTGGGTGTCTCTCGCCAGTCAGTTAATGAATTACTGCGCGAACGTCGTGCTGTCAGCCCTGAAATGGCGCTTCGGCTTGCCCGTTTGTTTGGGAATTCGCTGGAATTCTGGCTGGATGTGAAGCGCTCTGTTGACCTTTGGATTGCCGCTCAATCGGTTGAGGAAGAAGTGGATCGGATCAAGCCGCTGCATGCCGCATAACCAGTGACTGTGGTGTCAAACCCATTAATCAGGCCATTTTTTCACGCCACGGCTCCTGATTTTTCATCATGGTATTGAGCACCACAATCATCTTTCTCATGCAGGCGATGAGAGCGACTTTCGGTATCTTCCCCTGGGCTTTCAGGCGCTCATAGAATCGCTTGAACACGGGGTTGCACTGGATCGATGAGAGCATGGCCATGAACATCACCGTGCGTACTCTATGGCGGCCTCCTCGTATCCTGCGTTTGCCATTGAGCTTGCCGCTGTCCCTGTTGATGGGAGCGACGCCGACGAGCGCGGCAATCTCCTTTCGGTTCAGCGAACCGAACTCTGGAAGCTCACTCAGGAAGGTGTAGGCGAGTACTTTCCCAACGCCGGGCACACTGGTCATGATCTCCATTTTAGTCCGCCAATGATCGACTTTGGCGACCTCCTCTTCGATCTGTCGAGTGACCGTTTCGATCTGGTTCTGGAGCATCCTGAGCAGGCTTTTAATGGATCTGTGGAGGGATTTTGGCAAAATCTGGAGACGGTTTTTCTCCATCGTGGACATCTCCAGAAGCTGGGTGCGCCTGACCAGTAAGTCTTTAATTTTCTGAGATGTTTTATCCGGAATCGGCTTGAATTCGGGTTTCAGCGTGGCGGCATATCGGGCAATGATCTGTGCATCAATCCGGTCGGTTTTGGCGAGCACACCGATAGCCTGGGCGTAGCGCCGAACGCTGATTGGGTTGACTACAATGATGGGTAGATCAGCCTGGTTACAGGCTTGAACCAGCGCGTGCTCGTACCGCCCTGAGGCTTCCACGACGATGCGTTCGACCTTGTAGTCTTTGAGAATTTTAATGAAATGCCGGATGTGGGCTTCGGTATTTGGAATAGTGTGAAATTGCCCTGAGGGATGGAGGGCGATGTCCAGGTTTTCTTTACCGACATCGACTCCGATATTGACTGAAGTTTGGATTTCCGTGTTGTTCATAATAAGCTGACTCTGCCTTGCTATACGGGCTCGAGGCCCCGATGACTGTTCGAGTTATCGCTTTAGAGTCATGCAGCGCTACGCACTGGTTACCGGTCTCTCGAAAGAGGAGCCTGCCAAGCATCGAGCTGCTGCACGAAGGCCCCCAGCGGCCACTGGGGGTGGGCCTCAATTTACCCAAACACGGCAGAAATTATCCATACAATGCCACGCACCAGATGCCAAAAACGCCACTTTGCTCTGGTTTGATCGCCGGTGGTGGCGGGCGCTACTTGCTATGAGATACATCGTATTACTGTTCATCGCGTTGACAAATTCTGCCCTTGCTGGCGTTGATCTTGTCAAAGTAGACAAGTCGGAACGCAAGATGTATCTGCTTGATAGCGAAAAAGTGATCAAGGAATACGATGTCGCTTTTGGTGCCAACCCCAAGGGCCATAAGCAGCAGGAAGGTGATGAAAGAACGCCCGAAGGTTCCTACACATTGGATTATAAAAAGGAAGATTCCGCCTTTTATCGGGCAATGCATGTCAGCTATCCAAACGACCAGGATATAGCAGGTGCCAGGCAACGCGGTGTATCACCTGGAGGTTTTATCATGGTCCATGGTCAGAGAAATTGGTTGGGGTGGTTAGCGCCATTGACTCAGCAATTCAACTGGACAGATGGGTGTATCGCACTCACCAACCCGGAAATGGATGAATTCATGGAATTGGTCCAGGTCGGTACCGATATTCAAATTGAGTGGTAGGCATGGAACCCGGCAATCAACCGCATTCTGCCCCCGTCGGGCCCCTAACTAATAAAACAGAAATAGAGACAATATGAAAAAATGGACTGTAGCAGTCATCGTTCTGATTGTGCTGGCGTGCGGAACGTTCTGGGCCATGGCGGACAAGGACATGCGCCGGCTGGTGCTGAATATGCCAACTGATACCAATGTGCTTTTCTGGGAAACCCCGCAGCGGGATGCCGTGTTCCGAGCCATGGACCGGGTGCCCCTGCTGTCGAAATCCCGGACCATCGAGGCGGGAGACAATCCCTATCCGTTACCCGAAGGCGAACCGCTGGACCTGGATGCGGACGTTGATGCCTTTATGGCGTCCCAGCGCACTGCCGCGTTGCTGATCGTGCAGGACGGCAAGGTACGGTTTGAGCGTTATGGCCTGGACTTCGGTCCAGAGGGACGCTGGACCAGCTTCTCGGTGGCCAAGTCCTTTACCTCCACTCTGGTCGGCGCCGCCCTGAGAGACGGGTATATCGACAGTCTCGAAGACAAGGTGTCGGCGTATATTCCGGACCTCCAGGGTTCGGCCTACGACAATGTCACCATCCGGCAGTTGCTGACCATGACGTCGGGTGTGGCCTGGAATGAGGATTACGCGGATCCCCAATCCGATGTCGCCTTGTTCAACGCCCACGAAGCCGACCCGGGCGTCGATGTCACCGTGAGCTATATGCGCCAGCTGGAAGCGGAGGCGCCCCCCGGTACCAAATGGGTCTACAAGACCGGCGAAACCAACCTGATTGGCGTACTGGTCAGCTCCGCCACCGGGAAGACCCTGTCCGACTATCTTTCGGAGAAGATCTGGAAGCCTTTCGGTATGGAGCAGGATGCCAGCTGGCTGCTGGGATCCACGGGGCACGAAATCAGTGGCTGTTGCATACAGGCGTCCACCCGTGACTTCGCCCGATTCGGCCTGTTCATTCTGGGCGGCGGCATGGTTGACGGCGAACCGGTTTTGCCCGACGGCTGGCTGACCCAGGCCACCAGCACGCAGGCGGAGACGGACCAGCCGGACTACGGGTACGGCTACCAATGGTGGACCCTGGACGACGGCGCGTTCATGGCCCGGGGCATCTTTGGGCAGGGTATTTTCATCGACCCGCAGCGGAACCTGGTCATTGCGTCCAACGGCAACTGGCCACAGGCCTCGGATCGTCAGGGCGCTACCCACGGGGCGGAGCGTCTGGCCTTTTTCCGGCAGGTTCAGCAGGCGATTGATCGGGAGCTGGCGGAGTAGGTGAGGTGCAGATTGCTCTTTGAAAAAGTGCGTTTTTCGGTGCTATGAACACTCAAGAACACAATTGATCAAAGAGCCAATCCGGATCAACAGGCGTTTGACCAGTGTGATTGGTGACGGGAGCCGACAGGCTCCCGTTTTTCATTACGATCAGGGCAGCAACACCGTCGAGCCGGTGGTCTGCCCACTCGCCAGGGCCTCATGGGCTTTTGCCACCTCCGCCAGGGGAAAGCGCTGGTTAATATCCGCCTTGATGGCGCCGCTGGATAGCATTTCAAACAGTTCGCCGCACATGGCTTCGAAGCGGGGGCGGGTGTCGGCGTAGCCGGCCAGGCTGGGCCGGGTGACGAACAGCGAGCCCTTCTGGTTGAGGATGCCGATGTTGACGCCGCTCACGGGGCCGGTGGTGTTGCCGAAGCTGACCATCAGGCCGCGCTTCTGCAGGCAGTCCAGAGAGGTTTCCCAGGTGTCCTTGCCCACGGAATCGTAGACCACGGGCACCATGTCGCCGTTGGTCAGCTCCCGCACCCGTTCCACGATGTTCTCTTCCTTGTAGTTGATGGTGGCCCAGGCGCCATGGTCCATGGCCAGCTTGGCCTTCTCCGGGCCGCTTACGGTACCGATCAGTTTTACCCCCAGGGCTTTTGCCCACTGGCAGGCGATCAGGCCGACACCGCCGGCGGCGGCATGGAACAGGATCGTCTCACCGGCCTTCACCGGGTAGGTCTGGCGCAGCAGGTATTGCACGGTCAGGCCCTTGAGCATGGTGGCCGCTGCGGTTTCGAAGTCCACATCATCCGGAATGCCGATGGCTTTCTCTGCTGGCAGCACGTGCTGTTCGGCGTAGGAGCCCAGCGGTGCCTGGGCATAGGCCACCCGGTCGCCCACCTGGAAGTCGGTGACGTCAGCGCCGATGGCGTCCACCACACCGGCGCCTTCCGTACCCAGGCCCGAGGGCAGGGAGGGCACCGGATAGACGCCGGAGCGGAAGTAGATCTCGATGTAGTTCAGACCGATGGCGCGGTTACTCACGCGGATCTGACCTGGGCCCGGTTCCGGCTGTGGGATATCTTCCAGGGTGAGGACGTCCGGGCCGCCGGTTTCGGAAAATCGAATGGCTTTGGTCATCGGCTGGTACCTTTTGTTAGTGATTTTTGTTGGGGCGCTCGCCTGGTTCAGGAGCGCGAAAGCGTCAGTGCCCCATCATACGCGCCATTGACCGGGTTGGTCTGCCACGTGCCCCATCAGTGGGTTGTGCCACCCGCCAGATGGGCATCTCTGATATCACTGCGGGCGTGGCGGACAACGCTGATGCCGGAGGTCACAGCCAGGCTGCCAATCACCGCAGCCACGGCCAGGTCGGGCCAGGCGGTGCCGGTGCCGAATACACCCAGGGCCGCCACCATCACCGCCACGTTGCCGATGGCATCATTGCGGCTGCACAGCCACACCGAGCGCATGTCGGAATCACCGGTACGGTACCGGAACAACAGCCAGGCGACCGAGGCGTTGGCCGCCAGTGCCAGGAAGCCGATCAGCCCCATGGTGACGGCCTCGGGGGTGATGCCACTCTGGGCGACCCAGACCGCCCGGGCCAGTACGGCGATACCGAAAACCGTCATGGTGACGCCCTTGACCATGGCCGCCCGGCCACGCCAGAGCATGCCCATGGACAGCACCGACAGCGACAGCAGGTAGTTGGCGCTGTCGCCAAAGAAGTCGATGGCGTCGGCCATCAGGGAGACGGAGCCAGACTGGAAGCTGGCGACGCCCTCAATCACGAACATGGCCAGATTGACCCACAAGGCAATCCACAGGGCGCGGCGGAATCCCGGGGAAGGGTTCTTTGGCTCCGGGGCGGAACAGCAACTGCTCATAATGACCTCCTGATCTTTGACTATGGTCATTACAAGGCCTGTAGTAGCTACAGGGTCAAGCGCTACAGCGTCAAGCAATCAGGCCGGTAATTCTTACCGGGTGCCATGACTGCCCGGAATATGGTTGTGACTGTCGTGGGGCAAGTTGCCTGTCAGCTCGTCTGACAGCCCGCCAAGAATGCCGCACTCTGCCACGGTGCGGCCCTCTGAACAGGCCTGCTGTAGCCGGGACAGGGTTGACTCCAGTTGTTGCAATTCCTCAAGCCGTTCCCGCACGTGTTCGAGGTGCCGGGCCAGCAGGGCATCCACTTCGCTGCAGTCGGCATCCGGCTGGTCCGCCAGGCGGACCAGTTCGCGGATTTCATCCTGGGCCATGTCCAGGTTGCGGCAGCGGCGGATGAACAGCAAACGGTCCAGGTGAGACTGGCGGTAGCGCCGATAGCCATTGGCCTGCCGGTCCGGTTGCGGTAGCAGTCCGATCTTCTCGTAATAGCGCACCGTTTCCACCGGAATGCCAGCCTGCTGCGCCACTTCGCCAATCTTCATGTCCTGTTCTCCCCTTGGAGCCCTGCCTATCCGTTTATCAGGAAGTGTACCCAGATACTGGCGGCATAGCCCAGGGCAATCGCTGGCGTCCACTTGAGATGGCTGAAGAAGGTGTACTGGCCCCGGGCCTGGCCCATCAACGCAACTCCGGCCGCGGAACCGATGGACAGCAGGCTGCCGCCGACGCCAGCGGTCAGGGTGACCAGCAGCCACTGCATGTCCGACATATCCGGGTTCATGGACAGGACAGCAAACATGACCGGGATGTTGTCCACCAACGCCGAGATCACGCCGATCATGGAGTTGGCCACGGTGGGGCCCAAGTCGACATACAGGGTGTTGGATATCAGGCCCAGGTAGCCGATAAAGCCCAGGCCACCTACCGCCAGGATGACGCCGTAGAAGAAGAATAGCGTGTCCCACTCCGACCGGGCGATGTGATCGAAGATATTGAAGGAGCCTCGGGGGCTGTGGCCCGGCGGGGTCTCGGAGGATTCGTCCCAGTGGTACTCCTCGTGGCGTTTGAGGAAGTAGCCGAATAGCTTGAGGTAGGCCAACCCGGTCATCATCCCGAACACCGGCGGGATGTGCAGAAACTGATGGAAGCTGATAGCGGTAGCGATAGTGGCCAGGAACAGGGCGCAGATCACCAGCCCGCCCGGGCGCAGTACTTTGCTGCGGTTCTCTGCCGCCATGGGCTGCCCCTCAGGCAGGGCGAAGTGCATCAGTGCGGCGGGCACCAGGAAATTCACCAGGCTGGGCAGGAACAGGTGGAAGAAGTCCTGAAAAGGCAGGATACCCTTCTGCCAGACCATCAATGTGGTGATATCGCCGAAGGGGCTGAAGGCTCCGCCGGCGTTGGCACCCACCACGATATTGATGCACGACAGAGATACGAAGCGGGTACTGTCGCGGCCCACGGCCATGACCACCGCGCACATGATCAGGGCCGTGGTGAGGTTATCGGCCACCGGCGAGATGAAAAACGCCAGGGTGCCCGTGATCCAGAACAGCCTGCGGTAACCGAAGCCCTGGCCCAGCAGCCACAGCCGTAGCTGGTCAAAAACCCCTCGTTCCAGCATGGCATTGATGTAGGTCATGGCCACCAGCAGGAAGAAGAAAAGCTCGGCGTACTCCAGGAAGTTGTGGCGGATGGCTTCTTCTACCTCGCCATCAATGCCGTGCATCCGGTAGACAATGGCCAGCAGTACCCAGATCAGGCCGGCTGCCAGCAACATGGGCTTGGATTTGGCCAGGTGGATCTTCTCTTCCAGCATCACCAACACGTAGCCCAGCACAAAGATGGCGATGGCCAGGTAGCCGACCGGGTGGTTGATCAGTGACAGTGCCTCTGAAGCGGGGGCGGCCGATAGCGGGCCGGATACCGACAGCAGGGTCGCTGCCGGCAACAACAGGTGTTTCTTCATTCTTTGCATTCTCCGGGAGAAAAAAGGCCCCGGCCGCAGCCGGGGCAGGAGGGACTCATTCGATTTCGATCAGGGTTTCGCCCGGGGTGACCCGGTCGCCTTTCTTGATATGGACAGCCTGCACCGTGCCAGACACGGTTGCCTTGACCTCCGTCTCCATTTTCATGGCTTCGATTATCAGCACCGGGTCGCCGGCGGACACGCTGTCGCCATCTTTCACCAGCACGTCCACGATATTACCGGGCATGCTGGTGGTGACATGGCCTTCCTGCGTGGCGCGGCCACGACCACTGGCCGAGGAGCCGCCTTCCTGGCCGGTGGACTCCAGTTCAATTTCCTCCGGTATGCCGTCCACGGTCATGTAGAAGCGGCGGCGGGACTCCTCAACCGGATTGGCGCCGGTCACGTGGATGTCGTAGCTTTCACCGTGCACCGTAATCTGGAACTGGGTTGAGATCGGGCCCCCATCACCCTTGCCGGGAATGGGCTCCAGGGGTTCCGGCTGCAGGGTGCCATCACGCCGCTGTTCCAGGAAGCTGCGGGCCTGGTCCGGAAACATGGCGTAGGTGAGCACGTCTTCCTCGGTCTGGGCCAGTTCGCCCACCTGCTTGCCAAGGTCGCTGAACTCCCTGGGTATGAGGTTGGCCGGGCGCTCGGTGATCAGGTCCTCAGAGCCCACGGCGCGGCGCTGCAGCTCCTGGTCCACGTCCGCCGGTGCCTTGCCGTACCAGCCCTGCAAGTACTTCTTCACCTCATTGGTGATCGTGTCGTAGCGCTTGCCCGAGAGCACGTTGATCACCGCCTGGGTGCCCACGATCTGGGAAGTGGGCGTGACCAGCGGCGGGTAGCCCAGGTCCTTGCGTACCCGGGGGATCTCCTCGAATACCTCCTGTATGCGGTCCAGGGCACCCTGTTCCTTGAGCTGGTTGGCCAGGTTGGACATCATGCCCCCCGGCACCTGGGACAGCAGTACCGAGGTGTCCACGCCGTTGTAGTCGCTCTCGAACTGGTGGTACGTCTTGCGCACCTCGCGGAAGTGACGGGTGGCCCTGTCCAGCAGCTCCAGGTCCAGGCCGGTCTCGTAGCCGGCGTCGTGCAGCGCCGCCACCAGGGACTCGGTGGGCGGGTGGCTGGTACCACCGGCAAAGGCGGACAGGGCGGTGTCGATATGATCCACCCCCGCTTCCATGGCGGCCCACTGGCACATGGGGGCCATGCCGGAGGTGGCATGGGAGTGCAGGAATACCGGCAGGGTCAGTTCCTTTTTCAGGCGACCCACCAGCTCGGCGGTGACCGCCGGGGCCAGCAGGCCGGCCATGTCCTTGATAGCAATGCTGTCGGCACCCATGTCGGCCATGGCCTTGGCCTGCTCCAGATAGGCATCCACGGTGTGCACCGGGCTGACGGTGTAGCACAGGGTGCCCTGGGCATGCTTGCCCGCCTTCTTGACGGCGCGGATGCTGGTCTCCAGGTTGCGCACGTCGTTGAGGGCGTCGAAGATGCGGAACACGTCCATGCCGTTCTCCGCGGCCTTGGCCACAAAGGCCTCCACCACGTCGTCGCCGTAATGGCGATAACCCAGCAGGTTCTGGCCCCGCAACAGCATCTGCAGGCGGGTGTTGGGCAGGGCCTTGCGCAGGGTGCGCAGGCGCTCCCACGGGTCTTCCTTCAGAAACCGGACACAGGCGTCAAAGGTTGCGCCGCCCCAGCATTCCAGTGACCAGTATCCGGCCTGGTCGAGCCATTCGCAGGCCGGCAGCATGTCTTCGGTGCGCATGCGGGTGGCGATCAGTGACTGGTGCGCGTCCCGCAGGATAACGTCGGTAATGTGAATCTTGCGTTTGCTCATGATCTCTCTCCGGAATTCGGTTACAGGCCCGCCTGGGCGGCGATGGCAGCGGCGATGGCCGTGGCGACGGATTCACGGCGGGTCTTGGTGCTGTACTCCAGCAGTTGCGGGTTGCGTTCCACGAAGCCGGTATTGAAGTTCGCCTCCTGGAAATCCGGGTGGCCGAGAATCTCCTGGTAATAGGGGATGGTGGTATGCACCCCATAGATGGCCATGTCATTCAGGGCCCGGCGTGAACGGGCAATCAGCTCCGGCCAGTCCATGGCCCAGACAATCAGCTTGGCGCACATGGAATCGTAGTAGGGGGGAATCTCATAGCCGGTGTACATATTGGCATCGGTCCGCACCCCTGGTCCGCCGGCGGAATAGTAACGGCTGATGCGGCCGAAACTGGGCAGGAAGCCGTTCTTCGGATCCTCCGCGTTGATACGGAACTGGGCGGCGAAGCCGCGATAGGAAATGTCTTCCTGCTTCAGCCACAAGTGTTCGCCAGCCGCAATGCGGATCTGTGCCTTGATAATGTCCACCCCGGTGATTTCCTCGGAAATGGTGTGTTCCACCTGTACCCGGGTGTTCATCTCCATGAAGTAGAAGCTGCCGTCATGATCCAGCAGGAACTCCACGGTACCGGCATTGACATAGCCACAGCCACTGGCCACACGCCTGGCCAGGTCGCCGATGTATTGCCGTTGCTTCTCATCCAGCTGCGGCGATGGCGCAAGTTCGATGAGCTTCTGGTTGCGGCGCTGGATCGAGCAGTCCCGCTCGTACAGGTGCACCACGTTGCCCTGGTGGTCTGCCAGTATCTGCACTTCGATATGGCGGGGGTCGATGATGCACTTCTCCAGGAAGACTTCCGCACTGCCAAAGGCCTTGGTGGCTTCGGAGATGACCCGTTCGTAGTTCTGGCGCAGTTCCTTCTCGTTGTCGCAGCGGCGGATACCCCGGCCGCCGCCTCCGGACGTGGCTTTCAGCATGACCGGGTAGCCAATGTCATCGGCCTGGCGGACGGCGTCCTCCACATCGTCCAGATTGCCTTCGGAGCCGGGGGTGACTGGCACGCCGGCAGCGATGGCGGTCTGCCGGGCACGGGTCTTGTCACCCATGGCGCCGATGGCGTCGGCGGACGGTCCCACAAAGGTGACTCCCCGTTGTTCGCAGATGGCGGCCAGCTCCGCGTTCTCCGACAGGAAACCATAGCCCGGGTGCAGGGCATCACAGCCGGTTTCCACGGCCATATTCACGATGTGGTGCGGGTTCAGGTAGCCGGACAACGGGTCCTGGCTGATGCGGTAGGCCTCGTCGGCCTTTTTGACGTGAAGCGAATACTTGTCTGCTTCGGAATAGATGGCAACGGAGCGCACGCCCAGCTCATGGCAGGCGCGGGCGATCCGCACCGCTATCTCGCCGCGGTTGGCGATCAGCAGCTTTCGAAAGGCCATGGTATGACCTCCTTCTTTAAAGGCTTTTGAAGTAGCTTCGGGGACAGCCGGACTTCAGGCCTGGGCAAGTCTGGCCGTCGGCCGCTTACTCAGCTTCTATCATAGTCCGGTGTTGGGCAGGCGTCAGGCCGGTGGGGCCCTTGGTAATCCGGGGTCACTGAGGAGGTGAGCCGTGGAGGGGTGGAATCCGATGCGGGTTGTCTGAAGGCCGGGCGACAGATCGTTCGGCGGATGCTGGAGCGTGGCCTCATCCGGGGTGTCATCCGGATTGCTGTCGTCAACGCGTGCCGCCAGGCTCAGGCATTCTTCCACGGACGAGACCTGGAAGCGCTGGTCCGATTCTGCGGAGAGGAGGTCTGCGGCTCCCCATGCAGCCAGAGCTGACGGCAGAAGCGTCAGTGCAAGCAGGCGCAGAAACGAGTGGAGCAGGGCGCTGGATGACACGGATTGATTACCTGGCGTCTTGGTGGGTGATAAGGTTCTGCAAACAGTCGGTTGCTATATGTACCACAGAGTGTTCAGCAGGCAAAGGGGCTTGTTTGCCGGCAACGGTTTACCCTGACAGCCCGGAGACCGCGGTTATTCCGGCCTCTCAGTGATACGCATCCCTGGAGGCGAAGTTCCGGCCCAGCGGCGACCCGGGGATAGCGGCGATGGCCTCAAGGCCCCCCAGCCGGCTGCGGTCGAAGGCCAGTGAGCCGCCGTGGGCGTCCAGAATCCGGCGCACGGTCAGCAGGCCTTCGCCGGCGGGCGTTTCTTCATTAACGCGGAACCCTTGCTCACCCAGTTGCTGTGTCAGCTCGGGGTCAACGCCGGGGCCATCATCCGCCACGCCGAAGACCAGCATGTTGCCCTTGATGGCCAGGAAGATATTGACCTGGGATTCCGCGTATTTGCCGGCGTTGTCCAGCAACTGACCAAACACTTCCGTCAGTTCCGCCTCGCGGATGGTCCAGGGGTCGCTTTCCGCCACGTCAGTGATCAGGTCGAAGTTCACGTCCGGGTATCGGTGACCCAGCATGGCGAGCAGTTTGCGGCACTTCCGTGTCGGAAAGGCCAGGTTCTTGCTGGTGGCCGGCGTAACTGGCGCCTGGTGGCTGTCCTGTGCGGTGGCCCTGGCGGCCCCGTTGGCGCTGCTGGCCGTGCGCTCAGGTCTGGACCGGGCAGCCACTGGTCGCCGTGGCTGAGGGGGTTCCTCCTTCAGGGCCTTGTCGAGATCGGCGTCCAGTTCTTCCAACGACACTTCCAGGTCCTCCGTGTCTTCCGGATCGGGCGCTGGTGTCGGCGGAGGCGCTGGTGCGCGCTCGGGGGGTGGATCCGGCTTCCTTTTGGGTTCTGGCGGACGGGCCGGTGCGGCTTCTGGCGCAGGCGGCTCCGGGCGGACGGGCTCCCGGGGCCCGGGGGCAGGGCGCTGTGGCGGTGCCTCGGGCTGCGATACAGGCCGGTCCGTATGGACCGGTTCTGGTGGGGGGGGTTACCGGACGGTTTCCGCTGGAACTCAGTGGTTCCTGGGTGCCAAGTGACCAGGCACTTGGCCTTTCCGGGCGGTGTTCGCCACCCGCCTGGAGAATCCGATTGAGCAGTTGAACCAGGGGGCTTATTTCGGTTGGTGCCTCAGAGTCCAGTGTATTGCGATGCCCCTTCTGGAAGTCCAGCACGTCCTTCTGCAACTCGTTCAGATGGGCCCGGAACAGGCCCAGGGACAGAGTGGCGGTCACGGACAGCAGTATCAGGATGCCCGCCCCCAGCAACAGCCATGGCATGAGACCGGCCTGCAGGTTGCAGAACCATTCGGAATAGCCCTTGTCAGCGCAGTTGGCAACCAGTGGTTGTGCCAGCCAGGGGCCGATCTTGCTGCTCACGACCCATGCCAGCAGGGTAAACGTCAGGGCAAAGGGGGCAACAAGCAGGAACAGGCTGGAGCGGATGGAACGGCGCATAACGGGCACATCTCCCTAACACTTCGGACTTCCCTGAGCCCCCATGCATCGGGGGGCAATCAAGCGGGTTACCGCTGGTCATTCCAACGGGTATATCAGCCACCGTGCCTGCGTGGCATCAGTAGCTCCGAGAGGGATATTGTGAACCACCGGCGACCGTTCTGACATTACGGGTGTGACAGAGTCAGATCATGCCGGGCGGCGGTATGCCGTCCTGATAGTGTGTTGCCCTGCTGCCCGCCGCTGGTGACTCTGGTTCCGGAGCTGTTCACTGGTCGGATGGGAAGGTCTTCAGGAACGGCTGCTACGGGCCAGCCGGGTCAGGTCCTGTGTCATCTGTTCGGTGGTCAGGCCGGGGCGTAACAACAGCCTTGCCTCGCCGTCGCCGTCGAACACGTAGACCGCCGAGCTGTGCGATACGTTGTAGTTGCCGCGCTCGTCCGGCGCGTCGTAGCCAAAGGTGGTTCGATAACGCTTGGCGAGGTCCCGCAGGGTAGCCGTGTCAGCGGTCAGGCCCACGGTACGGTCGTTGAAGAAACTGACGTAGTTTTCCAGTTTTTCCGGGGTGTCCCGTTTCGGGTCGACGCTGACAAACAACGGGGTGACGTCTGCCTGCAGGTCGTCGGGCATCGCCTCGATAGCCTGATCAAGCTGTGCCATGGTGGCGGGGCAGACGTCCGGACAGTTGGTGAAACCGAAGAACAGCAGACGGATCTGGCCCTGGTAGTCCTCCGCCGTTACTGTCTCACCGTCGCCGCGGGTCAGGGTAAACTGCAGTTCCGGCATCAGACCGTCGATATCCTTGGCGTGCCAGTTCTGTTCCGAACCGAAACAGCCGCTCAGCAGCAGAACCAGGCAGGCTGTCATCAGAGGCTTGGGCCAGTTCATCGGGTTGCTCCCTCCAGGGCGTTTGGGTGGGGCTTCGGGCGATCGTCTTTCATGGCCCGGGACAGCACAATCAGGATGCCGAGTACGCTCATCATGGCCGGCGGAATCCAGGTCAGGATGCCGCCAATCAGTTGGTCGTCTTCCGGCGACATGGGCCAGGCCCGGCCACAGACTTCGTAAACGTCATACACCATTCCGCGGTTGAATACGATCCAGGCGCCCAGGAACATTTGTGGCACCCCCACCAGCACCAGCAGCAGGATGCGCTTGCCGTACCCCAGTGACCCGGTGTCGTGGGGCGAGCGGGAGTCGAAAATCAGCCACCAGAACAGCAGCCCGTCCAGCAGCATGCTCCAGTTCATCACCCAGTAAAGGTCACGGCTGAGCATGGCATCGAAATGGATGGGCGGCCAGAGCCAGAAATACACCAGCCCCGCAAAAAGGAAAGCGGCAATGAGCGGTTGCTGCAGTATGTTGTAGCTCACCCTGACCGGGGCAGCCCAGGCCCCCAGATACGGCTTGATCTGCCCGTGCCAGAAACGCAGGATCGGCAGCGGGTTGGACAGGGCAATCAGCACAGGCCCCAGGTGGTGAAGGATCAGGTGCTGGCCCCGGTGGATAAAGAACATGTACTGGGCGTAGTAGTCGAACCGGGTCTGCATGACCGCGTAGCACAGACCCAGGCCAAGGAAGAAAGCAAATACCCGCACCGGTCCGGGGCGCTCGCCGTGGGGCAGGGCGCGGAAAGCCCAGATATAGCCGGATGCGGCCAGCAGGTAAGCCAGAACCGTCAGGGGCGAGAAATCGTAGGGAAGCAGCACGGACCAGTTCATGGAATCACGCCAGGGCGTCAGGACCTTTGTTGATGTTGTTATTGGCAGGGCCGCAAGTCGTCTGGCCCAGACGCGAGCGTAGCAAGATCGCCGTCGGACCGGAAGCCTCCCGTTTGAACCGGATAATGGTGGTCATGGCGCAGTGTTCCGGTTTCTCCGGCAGCGTTCACTGCAGTAGCGCACCTGATGCCAGTCCCGGGACCATTTGCGGCGCCATGAGAAGGGGCGCTGGCAGACCGGACAGGTTTTACTCGGCAGCGTGGTTTTTTTGTGCATCGTGGTATCTTGCGTTTAACTGGGAGACAACAGACCTTTACGCCCGGTTCCCGGTTTCAGCCCAGAAATCCGGGCCCAGTCCAGGAGATCGATTGATGGCACGATTCAGTGACTGCCTGCCACCGCCGTCGGTGCTGATTTTTGACTGGCACGGCACCCTGGTGGACACCCACGATGCCATGTTCAGCGCCATGGAAGACATGCTGCCCCAACTGGAGGATCTGGGGCTGGTGGAACAGCTGTTGCCAGAGGACCAGTGCCGGACCCAGGACGATGCCCGCCTGGTGCGCTATATCCGCATCTTCCGGCGACTGCACCCCCGCATCCTGGCGGAACGGCGGGTGTCCCGCACCGATATTTTCAACGCGATATTCGGCGACAACCGGGACGCCAAGCTGATTGCCCACAAGGCCTATAACGAGTGCTACCGGAAGTATTTCGGGCAGGTCAAACCCTTTCAGCCAGGGGCCTATGAGTATCTTACCGCCCTGAAGCGCATGGGCCTCAAACTGGCGGTGTCTACCAACCGCAACCGGGAATTCCTCGACAAGGAGCTGCGTACGGTGGATGAGGGTCGCTGGGCCAACCTGTTTGATGCCACCGTCTGTGCCGATGACGTCACCGAATACAAGCCCGATCCACAGGTGATCCTGAAGACCCTGGAAAAACTGGACCTGCCCCTGGACGACCGGGCGTGGTATGTGGGTGACAGCTACGTGGACATGCTGACCGCCAACAAGGCCGGGGTGTCCGGTGTCTTCTACAACGGTGCCTGCTGGGAAGCGGGCCGCATCGACAGCTGGTTCAGTCACCGGGATGCGCCGGCGGCGATCCTGGACAGCTTCGAGGACCTGATGGACCTGCTGGCATTGCTGGAGCGCGGACACCCGGAGAGTTTTGCCATGACCCCGGCGGAGGCACGCCCGCGCCCGTACCCGCCGCCGGAGCGGCCGGCGCCGAGGATTGAGCCGGACTGGCATCCAGCCGTGGTGAAGCTGATCAGGCCGGCGGTGGTGCTGTTTGACTGGCACGCCACCCTGGTGGATACCCTGGATGCCATGTACCACGCGGTGGACGATATGCTGCCGGAGTTTGCCGAGCTGGGGCTGAGCGATCGCATGATGGCGCCGGAGGACAGCAAGACCCCCGAGGATGCACGCCTGGTGGCCTACGTGCGTGAGTTTGCCTGCCTGCACCCCAAGGTTCGGGCCGATCGCAAGATCTCCCGCACGGATATCTTCGAAGTGCTGTTTGGCGACGATCAGGATGCCAAGCAGATCGCCCACACGGTGTTCAACCGCCACTACCGTGAGCATTTCGGAACGGTGAAAGCCTTCGAACCCAAGGTGCGGGAGGTTCTGGAGGGGCTCCGCAAGCTGGACATCCAGGTCGGGGTGATCACCAACCGCGACCGGGAGTTCTTTGAGCACGAACTGGCCGCCGTGGAGGACACGGGCTGGACAGAGCTGTTCGATGTGGATGTATGCGGTGACGACACGCCTCTGCGTAAACCCCACCCGGACCAGCTGTTGCTGGCCATCCAGAAGCTGGACTACCCGCCGGACCCGAGCGTGTGGTACGTGGGAGACAGTACCACCGATGTCATTTCCGCCAAGCGGGCCGGACTGACCTCGGTATTCTTCAATGGCGCCCAATGGGACCTGCCCTGGCTGAACAAGATTTTCCCCGGCACCCACAAGCACCCCCACAAGCCCGACGTGGTGGTCAATGACTTCTCGGAGTTCTGGGCGTTGGTTCTGGCGTGTGAAATGGGACCGCCTTGAGAGTCGTGGGACTTTTGCCCCTTAGCTTTTAATCCTATGCTGACCCCCCTTAATAACAAGAAAGGTCTCCCAATGTCTGATGCAAAAGCGTCGATCCTTGTCGTGGACGACGACCTGGCGATACGCCAGCTATTGCAGGAACACCTGTCCCGGGTTGGCTATGACGTGATGACAGCCGCTGACGGCGATGAAATGCGTCAAAGTCTGGCACAGTCACGGGTGGACCTAATTGTGCTGGATGTTATGTTGCCCGGGGATGACGGCTTTACGCTGTGTCGCGAGATACGTGAGCATTCGCAGGTGCCCATCATCATGCTGACGGCTAGCTCCGATGAAACCGACCGGGTGGTGGGCCTGGAAATCGGTGCCGACGATTACTTGGCAAAACCATTCAGTGCACGTGAATTACAGGCCAGGGTCAAAGCCTTGTTGCGGCGTTCGAGTTTCACCCGGGCGGAAAACCCCAGGTTTGTCCGGTTTGATGGCTGGCGGCTGGACACTCTGGCCCACGAACTCATCTCGGAGGAGGGAAACACCATCGCGCTGTCTGGCGCCGACTTTGCCCTGTTGCAGCTTTTCCTCGCTCACCCCAATGAAGTGCTGGACCGTGATACCATTTCCGGTGTGACTCGCGGTCGCGAGTCCATGCCGCTGGACCGGGTGGTAGATGTTGCGGTCAGCCGCCTGCGCCAGCGTCTTGGGGATCAGGGCCGCAAGCCCAGGCTGATCAAGACCGTGCGTGGGGCTGGCTACCTGCTGGCGGCAACGGTGACCCATGTTGCGGAATGATACTGGGGCGATGAAGACTGGTCGTAAAGTCTGGCATCTTGTGCCGTCGTCGCTGCTTGGCCGCATCCTGCTGCTGACGTCGTTGGCTATGGGTGTTGCCCAGGTGGTCTCAAGCGTGATCTGGGTGGGCACCTTCCGGGCGCAGCAAGTGGAGGGGCTGGTCAGCACCACCCGCAACCTCGCTTCTTCCGCAGCGGCAACCACGCAGTTCTTCAAGTCCCTGCCGCTGCAATACCGTCATATCGTATTGGATCAGCTAAGTGACATGGGGGGCTCACGCTTTTTTGTCTCTCTCAACGACAAGCGCATCGATATGCGTGCGCTGCCAGACAGTGAGCGCAAGCGGCTGGTTAAAGAGGAAGTCGAGTCGGTGCTCAGAAGGCGGCTCGGCAAGTCGACTAATATGCATGTTGAATTTGTTCACCCTGATGACTTGAGAATCCTCAATACCGAGTTGCCACTGGATGCGTTACCCCGATCCTGGGCTCATTACGCATTGACACTCGAGCCCATCAAGCCCCCGGTTCTGGTCACTCAGGTTGAAGTGGCTGATGGTGAGTGGTTGTATCTGGCCTCGCTACTACCATCGCCGTATGTGTCATTGGGTGACGAAAGCATTCCCGGCCAGCAGATTGTCTTTATCCTGGTGATGATCGGCGTACTCTTTCCTGTGCTGGCATGGCTGGTGAGACGCCAGACCCGGCCATTGCGCAAGCTCGCCAGGGCGGCGCGGGATCTGCCGCTGGACGAATACCAGCCGCCATTGCGGGAGCTGGGCAGTGCTGAAATTGTTGCAGTTACCCGGGGGTTCAACGCCATGCGCCGACGCCTTCAAAGCTATATCAGTGACCGGGACCAGTTATTTCGGGCAATTTCCCATGATCTTAAAACACCGATAACCAGGCTACGCCTGCGAGCCGATCTTATTGACGATGAAGACATTCGCGAGCGCTTTGAAAGTGACTTGCAGGAGTTGGAGTTGTTGGTAAAAGGTGCCCTGCAAAGCGTGAAGGATACGGACATCCATGAGAACGTCGAGCTTGTTGATATTGAAGGCATGTTGCGTCGAATGGCGGACGCCTATACAGGAGACAGCCCTGCGGTTGTAGTGGAGGGAAGCTGTTCCCCGTACCGGGGCAAGCCCCTGGCGCTGAAACGCTGCCTGGGCAATCTGGTGGATAATGCGATCAAGTACGGGGAGATTGCGACCATCAGCGTGGAGGACTCCCCTGAGCAGCTCATCATACATGTCAGGGATCATGGACCGGGAATTCCGGAAGCGGAGCTCGAGAGAATTTTCGAGCCCTATTACCGCCTTGGTCAGGAGCACCGGCGAGGGCATGGTCTTGGCCTCGGGATCGCCCGCAACATTGCCCAAACTCATGGTGGCGATCTTGAGATAGCGAACTGGCCCGAGGGCGGCCTGGACGTGACTCTTACACTACCCCGACATTAAATTTTCCATGTAACAGCATTGTTACATGGGCTTTTCCGTTTGATACTTTCCCCTTCCAGGTATTGCCATAGACTCTGAACTTGCCAATAAAACAAAAACAAGGAGTCATCATGAATACCTGTAAATCGTATCGTAATGTCTGGACTAGTGATGCCATGGCCGGTCACCGACTGGCGATTGCCGTAAGTGTGGCTTCACTGGGGCTGTTTGCCAGCCACACGCAAGCCCAGGAAAGTGTGGAAGAGCGTCTGTCTGCCCTGGAACAGCAATTGGCAGAGGTCGAACCCCATGCCCGGGGTGACGAGGGGTTCTCGTTCAACACCTATGCCCGATCCGGGCTGCTGCTCAACAGCGATGGTAAAAGTGCTCCCGGTGGCCCGTACCTGACCCCTGCCGGATCCGTTGGTGGTGCCGTGGGTCGACTGGGTAACGAGCCCGACACCTACCTGGAAGCCATCCTCAACTACAAGACTGTGGCGGACAACGGCACCAAGGCTCATTACCGCTTGATGATTGCCGATTCTACCACCTCCAGTAACGACTGGACCGACGGAGACGGCGCCCTGAACGTGCGTCAGGCCTATGTGGAATTCAGTAATCTCGCCAGCTTTACCGGCATTTTTGAGGATGCCTCGATCTGGGCCGGTAAGCGCTTTGACCGGGACCTCGACTTTGATATCCACTGGCTCGACAGTGACATCGTATTCCTGGGGGGCACCGGTGCCGGTATATACGATGTGGCCTTCAGCGAGTCAGCGAAGTCCAACTTTTCCTTTTATGGCCGCAGCTTCCTGGAATTTCCCTCCGATCCTGACACCACCGACGGCGAGTCCGACACCGACAATCTGATCCTCACCGCGAATAACTACTTCGGCAACATCCAGTGGCTGATCAACGGTATGTCCGCTGCTGATAATGATGATCGTATCGTCGGAGGCGTTATGGAAGCGGCCGACACGGGGGTGCAAACCATGCTGGCCTACCACGGCGACAGCTTCTTCGGGGTGTCCGACGGTAGCTTCAAGCTGGCGCTGTTGCACGGACAGGGCCTGGGCGCGGAAGTCAAGAACATCGGCGCCGATGGAAACCTGCATGAAGATGCTGTCAGCACCCGAATAGCAGCCTACGGAACTACCCGGCTGAATGATAGCTGGCGGATTGCACCGGCGATCCTGGCGGAAACGAGCAAGGACCGTTATGTGGAAGGGGATGATTACCAGTGGCTGACCCTCAGCGCCCGCCTGGCCAACGAACTGAATGCCAACTTCGAGATGCAGTACGAGGCCTCCTGGCAGGTGATGGATTTGCAAACCGAAGGCTACGAAGGGCGCGGTGACGTGGATGGCGATTATGCCCGTTTCACCATTGCACCGACGTTCAAGCCTCAGGTGGGCGGATTCTGGATTCGCCCGGAAATCCGTGTTTTCGCCAGCTACTCCACCTGGGACGACGAGCTGAATCGCTACGACGGCGGCGACGCTCTCGGCCAGGAAGACTTTGGCGGTAGCCAGTGGACCTTCGGTACCCAGATGGAAATCTGGTTCTGATAACGACAAGTGTCTGTCCAACAAAAATAAGGATTTATCATGAAAACGTTCAAGCGTCATCTTACTGCCCTGGCGGTGTCTGCCGCCCTGATGCCAACAGCGGCCGTTCAGGCCGGTGAAGTGGAAGTTCTGCACTGGTGGGCCGCCGGTGGTGAAGCCCGGGCCGCTGCCGCCCTGAAAGAAATGATGGAAGAGCAGGGCCATACCTGGAAAGACTTCGCGGTAGCTGGCGGTGGTGGTGAAGCCGCCATGACTGTGCTGAAAACCCGAGCGGTTTCTGGTAATCCGCCCGCGGCAGCCCAGATCAAGGGCCTGGACATTCGTGAATGGGCGGAGCTCGGCTTCCTGACCAATCTGGACAGTGTTGCCGACGCCGAAAACTGGGACCAGCTTATTCCACCCATGATTTCCGATGTCATGAAGTACGAGGGTGAGTACGTGGCTGTGCCGGTGAACGTGCACCGAGTGAACTGGTTGTGGGTGAACCCGGAGGTTATGAAGGATGCCGGCGTTGAGGTTCCCACCACACTGGACGAGTTCTTCGAAGTGGCCGATAAGCTCAAGGCCGAGGGGTACATTCCCCTGGCCCACGGCGGCCAGCCCTGGCAGGACGCAACCGTGTTTGACGCGGTCGCCCTGGCGGAACTGGGCCCCGAGGATTATCGCAAGGCATTTGTTGAGCACGATATGGACGTGATTAACAGCGATAAAATGGAAGAGGTCTTCGCGCAGTTCGCCAAGGTCATGAGCTACGTGGATGACGACGCTGCTGGCCGCGACTGGAACACAGCCACCGGCATGGTGATTCGCGGTGAGGCGGCCATGCAGATCATGGGTGACTGGGCCAAGGGCGAATTCACCGCTGCCGGGCTGACACCGGGTGAGGACTACCTGTGTGCGCCGGCTCCAGGCACTGCGGGTCAGTTCACCTTCAACGTGGATTCCTTCGCCATGTTCAGCCTGACAGAGGACGAGGACATCAAGGCGCAGAAGGATCTGGCGCGTACCATTCTGGAACCCGAGTTCCAGACCCTGTTCAACCAGAACAAGGGTTCCATCCCGGTTCGTACCGACATGGATATGGGCGAATTTGATATTTGTGCTCAGGCATCGATGGAGACGTTCAAGGCCAGTGCTGACGATGGTGGGCTCGTGCCGAGTTTCTCTCACGGCTTGGCGACCACCAGCTACATCCAGGGTCAGATCTTCGATGTGGTCACCAACTTCGTTAACTCCAGCAACCCGGATCCGGTAAAAACCACGGACCAGTTGGCAGCAGCCATCCAGTCCGCAATGTAATGCCGTATCAGGCCGCCCGGCGGGGCGGCCTTAGGGTTTTTTGGGGGGAGTTTTCATGGAACACATTCAACGTCGCCCTGCCGAGGTGGCCAGGGCATCGTCTGACCTGATGGATGGCTTGCAGCGCTGGCTACCCAAGCTGGTGGTGGCGCCAACCTTTATACTGGTGGGCATTGGTATCTACGGCTACATGTTGTGGACGGGCGTGCTGTCCTTTACCAACTCCAGTTTCCTGCCCAGCTACGATTTCGTCGGTCTTGATCAGTACGCCAAGCTGTTGGAGAGCGAGCGCTGGTTGGTCGCATCGTGGAACCTTGCGATCTTCGGGGGACTGTTCATCGGGATATGCCTGTTGTTTGGTGTGGTACTTGCGACTTTCCTGGATCAGCGCATCCGCCAGGAAGGTGCCATCCGCACCATCTACCTATACCCCATGGCGCTGTCCATGATTGTAACGGGCACCGTCTGGCGGTGGATCCTGAATCCCAGTCTGGGGTTGGAAAAACTCATGCACGACTGGGGCTGGACCTCGTTCAGCTTTGACTGGCTGGTGGAATCTGACTTTGCCATTTACACCATTGTTATGGCCGCGGTGTGGCAGGCCTCCGGCTTTGTCATGGCCCTGTTCCTGGCTGGCCTCCGGGGTGTTGATTCGTCGATTATTCGCGCCGCACGGGTGGATGGCGCCAGCCTGCCGGTGATCTACTGGAAAATCCTCCTGCCTTCGCTGCGGCCGGTGTTCTTCAGCTCCGTGATGGTACTGGCCCACATCGCCATAAAGAGTTTTGACCTGGTTATGGCCATGACCTCTGGTGGGCCTGGCTATTCCACCGATTTGCCCGCGGTGTTCATGTACGCCCACACCTTTACCCGCGGCCAGATGGGCCTTGGTTCCGCCAGCGCCATGCTGATGCTGGGGGCCATTCTCGCACTGCTGGTGCCTTACCTGTATTCCGAACTGAGGGAGAAGCGCCATGACTGATGTGGTTCGTAGCGGGTTCCGCCCCAGTCGCATTGCAATCTACGGGGTGCTGCTACTGGCATGCCTGGTGTACCTGATTCCGTTGATCGTCATGTTGATCACCAGCTTCAAGACACCCATGGATATCCGCACCGGCAACCTGCTTTCGCTTCCTGCAGACTGGACTGTCGTGGGCTGGACCAAGGCCTGGTCCGAGGCCTGCACCGGTGTTCAGTGCCAAGGAGTCAGAGGGTTCTTCTGGAATTCGTTCAAGATGACGGTTCCGGCAGTGCTGATTTCCACGTTGTTGGGTGCCTTTAACGGCTATGTGTTGTCCAAGTGGAAGTTCAAGGGCTCTGACCTGATGTTTGGCATGCTGCTGTTTGGCTGTTTTGTGCCGTTCCAGGTTGTGCTTCTGCCAATGGCGGCCACCCTGGGCAAGCTAGGCCTGGCCAACACTACCGCCGGACTGGTTTTGGTTCATGTGATCTACGGGGTGGCTTTCACCACGCTGTTTTTCCGTAACTACTACGTGGCCATCCCTGATGCCCTGGTGAAGGCTGCCCGGCTGGATGGCGCCGGCTTCTTCACCATTTTCTTCCGTATCCTGCTGCCCCTGTCCACGCCAATCTTCATGGTGTCGCTGATCTGGCAGTTCACCCAGATCTGGAACGACTTCCTGTTTGGTGTGGTGTTCGCCAGCGGCGACAGCCAGCCCATAACGGTCGCACTGAACAACCTGGTGAACACCAGTACCGGGGTGAAGGAATACAACGTGGATATGGCCGCCGCCATGATCGCCGCCTTGCCAACACTGGTGGTGTATATCGTGGCTGGCAAGTACTTTATACGCGGCCTGACGGCCGGCTCGGTTAAAGGGTAAAGCAACAATGTCACAACTTGAACTGCGGGACATCCGCAAGACCTACGCAGGGGCCCATGATGAGACCCTCAAAGGCATCAACATTGACATCTCCTCAGGCGAGTTCCTGACCCTCGTCGGTCCATCCGGCTGTGGTAAGTCCACGCTGATGAACAGCATTGCCGGCCTGGAAACCATTACCGGCGGGTCGATTGTGGTGAATGGCAAGGACATATCCGCTATGGAGCCCAAGGACCGGGACATCGCCATGGTGTTCCAGTCCTACGCGCTCTATCCCACCATGTCCGTGCGCGAAAACATTGCCTTCGGCCTCAAGATTCGCGGGATGCCGAAAGAGGAAATCCGTCAGGAGGTGGAGCGGGTGGCCGACCTGCTTCAGATATCCCCATTGCTGGACAAGAAGCCATCCCGGCTTTCTGGCGGCCAACAACAGCGTGTGGCCATGGGGCGTGCGCTGGCCCGCAGGCCGAAGATCTATCTGTTCGACGAGCCGCTTTCCAACCTGGATGCCAAGCTGCGGGTGGAAATGCGTACCGAGATCAAGAAGCTACACCAGCGACTGAAAACCACAATCGTGTACGTCACCCATGACCAGATCGAGGCCATGACCCTGGCAGACAGGATTGCCGTGCTCAAGGGTGGCGAGTTGCAGCAACTGGGCACACCAAAGGAAGTCTACGACACTCCAGAGAACCTTTTCGTAGCCAGTTTCATGGGCTCGCCTTCCATGAGTTTTATCGGGGTAACGGTTGAAAGATCGGAGGCGGGTCTGTCAGTGACGGTCGAAGGTAACGACGGGCGCGAACTGGTTTTGCCAGCGCCGGAGTATCTGGAGAGCTGGGTTGGCAAACGTGTGGTGCTTGGTATCCGACCAGAACACATAAGCCAGCCCGACGAACAGAAAAGGGATAATGGGATGGTGACAGAGGGCAGGTTCACGGTGGAGGTCACCGAGCCGACCGGGCCGGACGTGCTTGCGGTTATTCGCCTCAATGATATTGATGTGCAGTGCCGGCTGGATGCGGAGCATCCAGTGGAATGGGGCGAGGAGGCTGAGCTGATGTTCGATATGAGAAAGGTTGTGTTCTTCGACCCGGAAAGCGAGAAACGCATTCGTCCGTAAGAGCCTGACAATAAACCTGTGTAACTCCCAACCCCACTACAGGTGGCCGTCCAGACGGTCACAGAATTCGACAATTGAGCGATTTAATGCCGGCCTCAAATCGCGGAGCGGCAAAGCCGTGACGTTTGCTATTGTAGGTGACGTCGGGCATATAGAGCGTTTGAGTTTGGAGGTATGGTCAAAAATAGACTGGCAATCAGGCGGGGGAGACGGGGTCCGTTTATGGTGGGATTGCATTGTTACATGCGCGCAGCTTCTCCTTGGCAGGCTGTCTGTCTGACAGCTCTGGCATCGCTGTCTACGGCGACTCATGCCAGCATTCGCTGTGGCGCCTCGCTGGTGGATATCGGTGACTGGCCGGTGGAAGTGGAAGAAAGCTGCGGCAAGCCGGATTACATCGCCACTTATCCCTCTGCCACCATCCCCGGTATCGGCGTGGTGGAAGAGATGGAGCACTGGTATTACAACCACGGCCCGAGCCAGTTCATGCGCCGGTTTGAATTCCGCAACGGTAAACTGCAACGGGAGGAAAGCCTGGGCTACGGGTTTTCCGGCGACAGCCCGGGTCCCTGCTCGCCGTCGGCCATCGGTGCTGGCACCAGCGAGTTCGAAGTGGTATCCCGCTGCGGTGAGCCACTGTCGAGCCGGGTTGAATGGTCGGCGATGTCGGCCCCTGGGGAGTACCGTCATACCGGCACGGTTCAGGGTGTGGTGCCGGTCCAGGAATGGCTGTACGACTTTGGCCGGAACCAGTTCCGCCGTGTGGTGGTGCTGAAGAACGGGCGGGTGGTCAGGCTCGAGAAAGCGGACAAGCCGCAATAGTTACTCCACCGGGAGCAGGTACTGGCTACGCAATATATGTTCGATGTTCAGGCCCAGGGCCACGCCACCGATAAACTGCCCGGTGTCCGGATCGTGTACCGGCATCGAGGCGATTACCTGGAACTCCTGGGCTGACGGGTCGAAGCGTACCGGGCCCAGATAGAGCGCATCGCTGCCCTTGCCGGCAATGGCTGTGAATTTGCGCTCGTCACCCTGCCAGTAGTCGGAGGTCAGCACGCTGATGGCAACGTTGGCCCCGACGGTATCCATCACCAGGATTTCGGTCACCCCACCGCCCTGCTCATATTGCCACTGAGCCAGTTTTACGCTCAGCCGGGAGCTCAATATTTCCGCTGCTTTTTCCGATGCCCGATAGGGCGCCTGCTCCTGCCAGCGCTCGTCGAGTTCGAGAATACGGCTCAACTGGGCGGGTGGTTCGGGATCCTTAAGATAGGCCGGAAGATGGTAAGCCGCCACCAGCTCATTCATCAGGGCGCGGGCTGCGGTCGTCGCGGATGCCCTTTCCTTTTCGCTCAGCTCGAATCCGCCGTTCATGCATTCCGCTATATGGCCATTGAACTCATTCAGGAACGACGGGTTGGCGGCGGCGAAGGGCAGGGTGACGTACAGGCTGAGGGGCGCAAAGCGCACGAAACGGCTGTGCAGGTTGTCCGGGTTGTTGTCCTTGTGCTGCTGTAACGACATGACCCGTTCGTCCATCAGCACGGCATCAACCCGTCCTCTTTCCAGCAGGGCCAGTAATTGCTCAGGGTAGGTGACGGTAAGCGCAGTGCCGTATCGGCTCTGTTCGAGCCAGATGGCTTCGTTGCTGCCGGCGATGGTGGCTATGCGGGCCCGGGAAAAATCCTCTATTGGCGCGAGGGAGTAGAAATACCATTTCTCCAGAGCGACCGGGGCGGTGGGCTGTGCAAACCGGTTCAGCAGATCGGATTCGTCCACAGCGAAGTAGCCATCGATAAGATGATTCTGCAGACCATGCAGGGCGCGGTTCTGGGGGACGATACGGATCCGGGTCTGCCAGTCCATGATGTTGGCCACACAGCGGACCGTTTCCACCGTTGTGCCGAATGGTCGTTGAAGGCTACCCTCAGCCGGAGGAGGCCTGTCCTGATAGGGGGGTGAGTGGAACGTATACAGGTTCAGTGTGCGTGCATCGGCGCTGGCGCCAGGCAGTCCGCAGAGCGGCAGGGCAAGCACGAGGCAGAGCAGGTACTTCATGGCGACATCGGTTCCGTTGATCCACTTACCTGCGGCGGCATACAGCGATCGGATGACGCCACGGGAAAAACAGTGTGTTGTGGGTGGCCTTTGACTTTCCTGGATGACATACCCGGATGCTTTTACAGCATAGTTCAACTTGCGGGAAGCGACCGCCAGACTTCTGGTGTTCCGTCTGGTTAGTTCGCTGACCTCCTGCTTGACGCCGGAAACGCCAAGTCTGTGGACTGGGGCCTTGACCAAACGGCACACTAAAGCGTTTCCAGATGGGCGAGCAGCCAGTCGCCGCGTTCAAGGGTAGCCTTCCTGCGATCCTCATCCTGCCGCTGCCAGTTCCGGTACATCATCCTCATCCGCGGGTTATTGTCAAAGTCCTTCCGGTGACGATCCATGAAGTGCCAGTACAGGGCATTGAAGGGGCAGGCATCGTCTTCGGTGGTGCGGTTGACGTTATAGGCGCACTGGCTGCAGTGGTCCGACATCCGGTTGATGTACTTGCCGCTGGCGGCGTAGGGCTTTGAGCCCAGGTAGCCGCCGTCGGCGTGCATGACCATGCCCAGGGTGTTGGGTAGCTCGACCCAGTCGTAGGCGTCCACATACACCGCCAGATACCAGTCGCAGATGTCCTCAGGGCGCACGCCCGCCAGCAGGGCAAAGTTGCCTGTGACCATCAGGCGCTGGATGTGGTGGGCGTAGCCGTTGCGACGGGTGCTGTCGATGGCCCGCTGCATGCAGCGCATATGGGTGTCGCCACTCCAGTAGAGCCAGGGCAGGGGGCGCTGGTTGCCCAGGCGGTTTTCCCGGGCGTAGTCCGGCATTCTCAGCCAGTAGATGCCCCGCACGAACTCCCGCCAGCCGAGGATCTGGCGCACGAACCCTTCCACCGCATTGATCGGGGCCTGGCCGGTGTACCACGCCCGAGCCGCAGCCTCGCAGACCTCCATGGGCTCCAGAAGGCCGCAGTTCAGGTAGGGGGACAGGATGGAGTGGAACAGCCAGTCTTCGTCGTCCGACATGGCGTCCTGATAGTCGCCGAAGCAGGGCAGGGCAAAATCGATAAAGTGGTCCAGCGCTGCCCGGGCATCATCGGCAGTGACCGCAAAATGGAAGTCTTCGGTGGTGCCGAAGTGGCTGCTGAAGTGGGTTTCCACCAGGTCGATGACGTCACGGGTAAGCTGGTCGGGTTCCACCCGGAACGGGGCGGGTGCCGGTGGTTTGCCAGTCCATTTGCGGCGGTTATCGCCATCGTAGTTCCAGTGACCACCCTCGGGGTCTCCCTCCGGCGTCATCAGTAGGCCCGTCTTGCGGCGCATCTCCCGGTAGAAGAACTCCATGCGCAGTTGTCTGCGACCTTCTGCCCAGCGGGCGAACTCGTCCTTGCTGGCCAGAAACCGGGTATCCGGGCGGATTTCCACCGGGACGCCCATTTGCTTGTGCCACTGGCGGATCTGGGCATCCAGCCGGTACTCGCCGCATTCGGTGGTGACCACTTTTTCGGGGTTGAGCTGTCCTGCCACTTCCTGAACGACCTGCGCCAGGCTCTGGCATTGGCTGGCAGGGTCGTATTGGTGATAGTGAACCTGAAAGCCGCGATCCTCCAGTTCCCGGGCGAAGTGCCTCATGGCGCTGAATATCAGCACCAGTTTCTTCTTGTGGTGGTTGGTGTAACTGGCCTCATCGTGCACTTCCGCCATTACCACGAGGTCTTTGCCGGGGGCGGCATCCTCCAGGGCGCTGAGGGTGTGGCTGAGCTGGTCGCCGAGGATCAGTATCAGGTTGGCCATGGATCGGGTACGCCTATTACCAAAGGGATAGTGAAAGTACGCCATTAGTCCGAGGGTGGTTCAGGCCAGGCCGGAGTAAACTGTAACTGACGTTGATCAATATCCGGTGAAGGTGCTTCGCCTAGACTGGGTACTGCCTGTCCATTGCCAATTGAGTACCTGATATGCCCGCTTCCCTGGCTACTGCCGAGTCTGTCCTTCCCGCCTTTATCTGGGACGATGCCCTGATCCGCCGTTACGACCTGAGCGGCCCCCGGTACACGTCCTATCCCACGGCCGTGGAGTTCACGCCGGAATTCCGGGCAACGGACATGGTGCGGGCCGCGGAACGCAGCCGCGCGGCTGGCGGACCGGTCTCGCTGTATACCCATCTGCCGTTCTGTGCCCACCTGTGCTACTACTGCGCCTGCAACAAGGTGATCACCAAGAAGCGTGACAAGGCCATGCCCTACGTGGAGCGGGTGCTGAAAGAAGCGGCCATGCAGTCGAAGCTGTTCGGCGCTGACCGGCCGGTTCAGCAGTTGCACTGGGGCGGCGGCACACCTACCTTCCTGCCGAAGGATGTGATGGAGCACCTGATGGCCGGTTATGGCGAGTTGTTCAACCTGGAAACCGGCGACGAGCGGGACTACAGCGTGGAGATCGACCCCCGGGAAGTGGACGACGATACCCTGCCAACCCTGTGGAAACTGGGCTTCAACCGTATCAGTCTGGGCGTGCAGGACGTGAATCCCGAAGTTCAGAAGGCGGTGAACCGCATCCAGCCCCGGGAAATGACCGAGGCGGTGCTGAACGAGGCACGCCGCATCGGCTTCCGGTCCATCAACCTGGACCTGATCTACGGGCTGCCCTACCAGACCCCGGAAAGCTTTGCCGAGACCCTGGAGTCGGTACTGGAGATGTCACCGGACCGGCTCTCGGTGTTCAGCTATGCCCACCTGCCGGACCGGTTCTATCCCCAGACCCGGATCCAGGGTGACACGTTACCCAGCCCGCAGCAGAAGCTGACCATCCTGCACAACACCATCAATCGTCTGCTGGAGGCAGGCTACGAATACATCGGCATGGACCACTTCGCCAAGCCGGATGATTCCCTGGCGGTGGCCCAGCGGGAAGGGCGCCTGCACCGTAACTTCCAGGGATACACCACCCACTCAGACTGCGATCTGGTGTCGCTGGGGGTTTCGGCTATTGGTCAGACCGATGATGCCTACTTCCAGAACAACCATGACCTGCCGGCCTGGGAGCAGGCGATCGACGCGGGTGAGCTGGCCACCATCCGTGGCGTGGCCCTGACCCGTGACGATCAGGTGCGTCGCTGGGTGATCGGCCAGTTGATCTGCCAGTTCCGGCTGGACCGGGAGCAGCTTCAGGCAGCGTGGGGCGTGGAATTCGATGGCTATTTTGCCGATGAACTGTGTCGCCTGCGGCCGATGATTCAGGATGAGCTGGTTGCCGATGACGGGCGCGTGCTGCAGGTCCAGCCTGCTGGCCGCTTGCTGATCCGGGCGATTTGCCAGATTTTCGATCTGTACCGCAAGGAAGGCGCATCCCAGCGGTTTTCCCGTATCATTTGAGGCGTTACTGAACCGGCTGAATCAAACGCCCGTATGAATCCTCAGTTAATCCATTCGTGGTGCGCTTTGCCCCACCTAGACGCGATTGTGCTGAGGAGTAGAACCCATGCAATACCAGGCGCCTGCAAGTGACCTTCGTTTTCTGTTGTTCGATGTACTGGGTGTTGGCCGGCTCCACGAGCTTGAGGCCTACGCGGACGCAACGCCGGACCTGATCTCGGCGGTTATTGATGAGGCCGGCAAACTGGCGGCGGAGGTGATCCAGCCCACCAATCAGGTGGGTGACCGTCAGGGTTGTCACTACGATCCGGAAACCCGCAGTGTAACCACTCCCGAGGGCTTCAAAGAGGCCTATCGCAAGTTTGCGGAGGGTGGCTGGACTGCCCTAGATGCGCCACTGGAGTTCGGCGGGCAGGGGCTGCCACATACCCTCAAGTTTGTAGTGGACGAAATGGTCTGTTCGACCAATCTTTCTCTGGGCATGTATCCCGGGCTGACCCATGGCGCCATCAGCGCACTTTACCGGCATGGCTCCGATGAACTGCGCCAGACCTATCTTGAGAAACTCATTTCCGGCGAATGGACCGGCACCATGTGCCTGACCGAGCCCCAGTGTGGTACTGATCTGGGCATGATCCGCACCCGCGCCACGCCCAATGAAGATGGCAGCTATGCCATAGAGGGCACCAAGATCTGGATTACCGGCGGCGAGCACGACCTGGTGGACAACATTGTCCATCTGGTGCTGGCGAAACTGCCGGGCGCCCCGGATACCACCAAGGGCATTTCGCTGTTTGTGGTGCCCAAGTTCCTCCCCGACAGTGGTGAGCGTAACCCGGCGTTCTGTGGAGGCCTGGAACACAAGATGGGTATCAAGGGCTCGGCCACCTGTGTGATGAACTTCGAAGGTGCCAGAGGCTGGCTGGTGGGCGAGCCGAACGACGGCATGCGAGCCATGTTCACCATGATGAACGAAGCCCGGCTGATGGTCGGTATGCAGGGGCTCGGCCTGGCGGAAATGGCATACCAGGAAAGCCTTGGTTTCGCCCGGGAGCGGCTGCAGAGCCGCTCCCTGAGTGGTCCGAAAAACCCTGAAGGCCCCGCTGACCCGATCATCGTGCACCCGGATGTGCGCCGGATGCTGATGCGCCAGAAAGTCCTTAACGAGGGCATGAGGGCCATGGCACTGTTTACCGGTCACCAGCTTGACCTGTCGGTGGCCCATGGTGACGAGAGCGTCCGGGAAACCGCCGATAACCTCGTCCAGTTGCTGACCCCTGTGGTCAAGTCCTTCCTCACTGATGAGGGGTTCAACAACGCCAACACCGGGCTCCAGGTACTGGGGGGCTCGGGCTTTACCACCGACTGGCCGCTGGAACAACTGGTCCGGGACGGTCGGATTGCCAGAATCTACGAAGGCACCAATGGCATCCAGGCCATGGATCTGGTGGGGCGAAAGCTTGGTCTCAAGGGCGGAGCCCTGGTTCGTAGCCTGTTCGCAGAGTTGACTGGCTACCTGAAGGACAATCCGGACGCGCCTCACCGGGAAGAGCTCAAGGCCGCCATCAGACGTCTCGAAACGGCGACCATGTGGCTGGCCAGTCATGCCCCGAAGGACCCAGAGCAGGCCGGCGCAGCCGCAACACCCTACCTGCGATTGATGGCACTGACGGTGATTGGCTATCTCTGGTCCCGTATGGCCGCTGCTGCCCAGCTGGGGCTGGACAAAGGTACCGGCAATACGCCGCTGCTGGAAAGCAAGCTGATCTCGGCGCGCTTCTATTTCGAGAAGCTGTTGCCGGAGACTGACTGGCTGCTGAAGGACATTGAAAGTGGCAAGGGCAGTGTAATGGCGTTTTCGGACGACCACTGGACCGCCTGAGAACAGAAAGGGGACCTGAGGGTCCCCTTTTTCCTGTCAGTTCAGGCGGTGGTCACCCTGAACTCATTGGCCAGGTCCTGCAGTGCCCGGGCCAGGCGGGCCTGCTCGGTGGTGACCTGGGTGATCTCCTGTGATCCGGTGAGGGTCAGGATGGCGGACTCGCTGATGCTCTCCATATTGCCGGCCAGTTCGCGGGTGACCGAAACCTGTTGCTCTGACGCCGTGGCTATTTGTGTTGCCATATCGGAAATGCCGTTCACATCCAGAAGGATATCGGCAAAGGTCTGTTCCATCTCTGATGCCTGCTCGCTGGTCTGATTCGCCAGCTTGTGACTGGCGCTTATGGAACGGCTGGCGCTGTCGGTAATGTCTCTGAATCCGTTGATGATTTCCTCGATCTGCGTGGTGGACTCATGGGTCTGTTGAGCGAGGGTTCGGACTTCATCGGCCACCACAGCAAAGCCACGGCCATGCTCGCCGGCCCGGGCGGCTTCGATGGCGGCGTTGAGGGCCAGCAGGTTGGTCTGGTCTGCCACTTTGCGGATGACATCTACCACGTCGCTGATGGTGCTGCTGCGGTTTTCCAGTTCCTCGATCACCTGGTTTACTTCCTGCACCGAGCCGGCCAGATCGCGGATCTGGCGCACACTGGCGTGCAGTACCTGCTCACCGTTGCGGCTCTTTTCCATGGCGCTGCCAGACGCTTCCGCCACCTGCTGGGTGTTGCGGGAGATTTCCTCCGATGTGGAGGACATTTCCTCGGTGGCGGCCGCAACCTGCTCGATCTGTTGCTGCTGGTCTTTCACCTGCTTGGTGTTCTGGTTGGCGGTGGAACTGGTCTCTTCGGTGGCGGTGGCCAGTTGCACACTGGCCCTGTCGATCTGCGCCAGAGCCTCTCCGAAGCGGCTGAACAGTGTGTTGATGGCCTTGGCAATGGTGCCGGTTTCGTCCTTGCTGGATACCGGAATCTCCCGGGTCAGGTCCTTTTCATCCATGGCGTACTGAACGCCGGTCAGCAATTCGTTCACCTGCCGGTGAATGGCGTGGATGATGAGAGACATCAGAGCGATCACGAAGAGGATGGCGGCCCCGGCGATCACCAACGCACTGATCAGATCGTCTCTTGCCCGACCAACAGCCTTCGCAGCCGCGATCTCAACCCGGGACAGCGTTTCCTGGCGAATAATGTTCAGTGCCTCGATGGCCCGGGTGGACGTTTCAAACCATTCGTTCGCGTCCAGTGCATACATACCGGAAGCACTGCTCAGCAAAGTCTCCCGTTGCGCCTGGAGTGCCTGCACTTCAGTGCCAGCCACAAATCCGCCCAGCCTGCGGTGCAGAGGGTCGTCAGAGGCGAGCATGTCAACGGCATTGCGGTACCAGGCGTCCTGTTGACCTTTCAATGCCGCAGCCCGGCCCACGGCGGGAAGGTCGAAATTACCGGAGCGGATCAACGCAGCGCCAGCGGCACGCTCTCTGCCGGCCATTTCGGAGGTTTGCGCCAGGGCGTAGTAGGCATTGATCTCGCGGGTGAGCGCGGCATCTGTGGAGCGACGGACCAGCAGGGGGACCCTGTCGATGATCTCGGTGATCAGTCCGGTATAACGCTTGCCGGCCTCGGCGCCGTTCAGGTCCCGACGGTCAACGTCCTGCCGGAGGGCGTTCAGGCGGTTCAGCTCAGTATCCAGGCGTTCAATACTCCCGGTAACGATGTCATCAAGATCCGTCTCAGCCCGCAGTGCCTGGACTTCTGAACGATAGTCAGACAGGGCGCTGTTGGCCTGCTGACGCTGGTTCCCCAGTATTCGTCTGGCTTGCTGCTCGGCTTCGGACCCCGGCTCGGCAGCCAGCATCACAGCCGAGCGGCCTCGTTCTTTCTGCAGGGCTTCCACCAGGGGATCACCGATTTCGGCCAGCTTCACCATGGCCTTTAACTGGCTCATGTTCCGGTACTCGGCGGCATCTTCAGTAATGCTGATAATGGCAAAGAAAATGATGACAAGAAGCGCCGGCAACACCAGGGTGATCAGCTTGCCGCGCATGGATAGGTTATTGATGACGTTCATGAGACTGCCCCTTCCTTAAGTCTTGCCGCCATTGTGGGTGAGGGTGCCAGGGGTTGGTATCGGCACCATGGGGTAAACGAAGAGGTAGTTTCTGAATGAAAGGATGTGTAACGCCTTGTTATATCTTTGAATATAAAGATAAAAATTCCTGATAGGGGATAACCCGTAGGGTACTACCATATGGGTAATCCGTAGCCCCTCACCGCTGTGCTGATAACGGTCAAGGCGTCGCCCATGCGGAAAGGATAGGGTCTCCGGAAATATTCAGTTTCCGGAGAACACCATGGAACTTGTCTGCCCCGCCGGCAGTCTGCCCGCCCTCAAAGCGGCTGTAGATAATGGTGCCGATGCCGTCTATCTCGGTTTTCGGGACAGCACCAACGCCCGTCAGTTTGCCGGCCTCAACTTCAATGACAAACGGGCTTCCGAGGGCATTGCGTATGCCCACGCCAAAGGCACCCGGGTGTTCTGTGCCATCAATACCTATCCCCAGCCCCAGGGTTGGCAGACGTGGACGTCCGCGGTTGATCGTGCCGCCAGCCTGGGGGTGGATGCCGTTATACTGGCCGATATGGGGCTGCTGGATTATGCCGCCAATCGCTACCCGGACCTGCCCCGGCACCTGTCCGTACAGGGCTCGGCCACCAGTTATGAGGCGCTCCGGTTCTACAAGGACAACTTCGATATTCGCCGGGCGGTGTTACCCCGTGTGCTTTCCCTCGATCAGGTCAAAGGTGTGGCAAAACACAGCCCGGTGGAGCTGGAGGTATTTGCCTTCGGCAGCCTCTGCATCATGGCCGAAGGCCGGTGTTACCTGTCGTCGTATCTCACCGACGAGTCCCCCAACAGCAAGGGCGCCTGCTCGCCGGCCAAGGCCGTGCGATGGGAGGAAACCGGCGATGGCAGCCTGGAATCCCGCCTCAACGATGTGCTGATCGACCGTTACGCCCGGGGCGAGTCGGCCGGTTATCCAACGCTGTGCAAGGGCCGGTTCGACGTGGAAGGCGACATCTACCATGCCATTGAGGAGCCGGTCAGCCTGAACACCCTGGATTTGCTGCCGGAACTCAAAGCCCTGGGCATCAGCGCCGTCAAGATCGAAGGCCGCCAGCGCAGCCCGTCGTATATCGCCGATGTGGCCCGCACCTGGCGCCAGGCGCTGGAGCGGTTGGAAAGGGGGCCGGAATTCGCCGTCGACCCAGCCTGGCAATCCACCCTCGCCGGGTTGTCCGAAGGTGGGCTCACCACATTGGGCGCTTACCATCGCAAGTGGAAATAAGGTGCTGAGATCATGATGAAATTATCTCTGGGCCCCATCCTGTGGTTCTGGTCCAAACAAAGTGTTTTTGATTTCTATGCGAAGGCAGCCGAATGGCCGGTGGATACCATTTATCTGGGCGAGGTGGTGTGCTCTCGCCGGCGGGAGCTGAAACCGGATGACTGGCTGGACCTGGCCCGGGACCTGAAGGCCTGCGGCAAGGATGTGGTGCTCTCCACCCTCACACTGATCGAATCAGAAGCGGATCTGCGTCGCCTGCGCCGGTTCTGCGAGCAGGACGAGTTCCTGGTGGAAGCCAACGACCAGAGTGCCCTGCAGATGGCCATCCGGAATGACCTTCCGTTTATCACCGGCCCCTCCATGAATATCTACAATACGGCCACCCTGAAAATCCTGGCCCGCCAAGGGCTGCAAGGCTGGAATCTGCCGGTTGAACTGGGCAAGGAAACCCTTGAACAGCTCATCAGGGAGTTGGAAGCCGAAGGGCTGGACCTGCCCGCAGAGGTGTTTTCCTGGGGGTTCCTGCCCCTGGCCTGGTCTTCCCGCTGCTTTACCGCCCGCCATTACAACCTGCCCAAGGATAACTGTGAGTTCCGCTGCCTGGAGCATCCGGATGGTATGGAGCTGCGCTCCCGTGAAAGCCAGGAGCTGTTCCGGCTCAACGGGACCTCGACCCTGTCAGGTTCCCGTTATGACCTGATGCGGGAGTTACCGGATATGGCGCGTATGGGGGTAGGCACGGTGCGCCTGAGCCCGGAACACCAGGGTATGGATGAGGTGGTGCAGCGCTTTGATCAGGTACGCCAGGGTATAGTGCCGGCCACCGACCCGCTGCAACTGGTAGAGGCACCGCCCTGCAACGGGTACTGGTATGGCAGGCCCGGTATGGACCTGGTGGGCTGATCCCGCTCAGTCTTTAATGGCTTGAACGCCCGGGAAACGGTCGGAAACGTAGGTGCTGTGGCACTGGATGCAGTTCCGTGTCATCTCGCCAAACAGCTTTTGCTGTTCGTCCGTATCTTCGGTCCGGCCCGCCTCCGCCAGTGCGGCGGCAAGCTCGTGGAACTCCTGGTCCAGTTTTACGAAATCCTCGGGCACGGCGGACATCAGGTCTTTACGGTCCTGGTCGGTCATGGACTGAGAGAGGATGAAACTGTCGTGGATCTGCTGGGCGTTCTCGGCAACATCCTCATGCTGGCCCATGACCATGGCAGAATGAATCGTGGTCATGGCAGCCTGTACGGAGCGCATTTCTTCTTGTAACAGCCGACTCAGTTTATCGGTGAGCTTGGGGGTAACGGGCTCTGCCGCAAGTGAGCTGGTTGAGAGTGACAGGCCCAGCAGCAAGGCTGTCAGCAACTTTCCACTTCTGGTCGTCATTTCATTGATTCCTTTTACTTGCAGGTTTTAGGCACCATAGCAGTGACGCTATGCTTTGTCAGGGACGGGTGCTTTTGCCCACCCCAAATCCTCAAGAATCCCATAGAGTGCCGGCAAGGCAATCAGGATCAGCACGGTGGACACCAGCAGGCCGAAAACCACGGATATCACCAGTGGAATCACTGCCATGGCCTGGGTGCTGGTTTCCGCCAGCAGTGGCAACAAGCCCGCTACGGTGGTGCTGGTGGTAATCAGGATGGCCCGGAAGCGGGCCCGGCTGGCGGCACCGGCAGCTTCCTGTGCACTCATGCCCTGTTCCCGGTAGCTCTTGATGAACTGCACCAGCAGGATGGCGTTGTTCACCACTATCCCGGCCAGTGAAGCGGCACCAATCAGTGACGGCATGGACAGGTTGTAGCCCATCAGCAGGTGGCCCCAGACGGCTCCCATAAATGCGACCGGAATGGCCAGCATCACAATGACCGGCTCCAGGTAGCTGCGGAACTGGAAAGACAGGATCAGGAAGATCCCCAGCAGGCCGATCAGCAAGCCTCGGGCGATGGACTGGCCGGTTTCCCGGGAGCGGGCGGTCTGGCCTTCTACCTGCAGGGTGATTTCCGGCCATTGCTCCTGAAGTTTCGGGAATACCTGGCTCTGTAAATCCGCCACGATGGCATCGGCGTTGGTTGTCCGGCCGTTCACATCGGCAGACACGGTGACCGTGCGCAGGCCGTCAATCCGGGTCACCTGAGCCCACTGGCGTTCCTCGGTTATATCGGCCACCTCCCGCAGGGGCACCATCTGGCCCTTGCCGGTGGTGATCACGGTGTCTTCCAGAAACTGGCGGGTATTGCGCTCGGCGCTGGTCTGGCGCACCAGGATTTCGATGTGCTGATCGCCAATCTGCACCGTATCCACGATATCCCCGAGCAGCCCGGTTCGAATCTGGCTGGCCACGTCGGATGCCGTCAATCCGAGCGACAGGGCGCGGTCGTTCAGCGACAGGGTGCGCTGGGGCTTGCCGGGGCGAAGATCATCCAGCACGTTGAAGGTGCCGTTATAGGTGGCAACTTCGTCGCTCAGATACCGGGCCGCGGCCTTCAGCTCATCCAGGTCAGTACCCTGCAGGCGCACTTCAATGGGAATGCCCGCGGGGCCGAAACCGGGTTCCTGGATATTGAGGGCGATCAGGCCGGGGATGTCTCCGATCTCTTCATACCAGCGGTCGGTGAGGGTAGCCAGGTCCACGGTGCGCAGCTCCGCGGTCAGCAGATCGGCCATCACCGTGGCCACGTGGGCGCCTTTCTCGCCGGCACCGGCGTGCTGGTTGAAGCGGGTCTGGATGTTCTGTACCAGGACTTGCTGGTCGGGCTGGTCTGGCGTGTATTCCTCGTTGAGTTGGAGCATGGCCGAGGTGATGCGTTCGGCAATGGCCCGGGTCTGGTGCAGGGGCGTGCCCTGGGGCATCAGCACCCGGGCTTCCAGTACATCGCCGTCGATTTCCGGCATGGCTTCCATACGCACATGGCCGCCGGCCATCAGCCCCACCGAGCCCAGCAGTATCAGCAGCATAGCGGCCAGTACGCCGTAGCGGAACCGGATAGCGCGGTCGGCAAGTTGCCCCACTTTCTCCCGGACGTTTTCAAAACCGTTGTCGAAGGCGGAACGAAAACGGGAAGGGGCCTTCTCGCGTCTCTTGCCCAGGCCGCTTTTCAGGTGGTGAGGCAGTATCCAGAAGGCTTCGATCAGCGAGGCGGCCAGCGCCGCAATCAACACCACCGGCAGTACCTCCAGCACCGCGCCCAGCTCTCCGGCCAGAAACGCCAGCGGGATGAACACGGACACCGTGGTCAGGAAGGAGGAAAGGACCCCTGGCAGAATCTCCTGGGTTCCTTTGGCGGCCGCCTCCAGCGGGCTGTTGCCGTCGGCGTGCCACTGGGCAATGTTGTCGGTGATGACCACCGAATCGTCCATCACAATACCGATGGCCATAAGCAGGGCCACCAGGGTAATCATGTTCAGGGACAGGCCGGTGAGGGCCATCACCACAAAGGCCCCGGCAAAGGCAGCGGGCAAGCCAAACAGGGCCCAGAAGGCGAGGCGGGGGCGGAAGAACAGGGCCATCACCAGGCCCACCAACAGCAGACCGGTAATACCGTTGCCCACCAGCATTTGCAGGCGGTCCTTCACAATCGAGGTCATGTTCTGGGTAATTTCCAGCTCGACATTGCCGCCACGGCGGGCTTTTTCCTCGTCGATAAAGGCTTCCAGGGAATCCATCACCCGCAGGGCATCGTCATGGCGGTTTTTGTGGATCTCCAGAACGATGGCGCGCTGGCCGTTGAAATCCACCCGTTCCTCTTCCCGTTCGTGAGCTTCGGTGATGGTGGCAATGTCGCCCAGCGTCAGCACAGCGCCGGCTTCTCCACCGATCACAGGCAGTTCGGCCAGGGCCTGCAGGGAGCGGCGTTCATCCATAAACCGCAGCTGGATGTCCTGGCTGTCGGTCTCGATAGTGCCCAGGGGCATGTCCAGGTTCTGGCTGTTGATGGCCCGGGCAATATCGCGCACGCCCAGGCCATACTGGCGCAGAAGGTCCCGGGACACTTCGATGTGCCACTGGCTTTGGGACAGGCCCACGGGAATCACATCGGCCACCCCGTCCATGGCGAACAGGCGGTCTTCCAGTTGACTGGTGTAGGCTTCCAGGTGAGAGAAACTCATGGGCCCGTAAACCGCGATTGCTGCAACCAGGCTGGTGCGGTAAAGCTCCTGGATGACGGGGTCTTCGGCTTCTTCGGGCAGGTCGGTCAGGGCTTCGATTTCCGTGCGGATATCGTCCAGGAACCGGCCCATATCACCCCGGGGTTCCATGCTGGCAATGGTCTGGGCCTGGTTATCCCGGGCGCTGCAGGAAACCTCCTTCATGTAATCCACCCGCTGTAGCGCTTCACCCAGCCGCTGGCAAATGGCTTCCTCTACATCCGCGGCGGTGGCGCCCCGGTATTCCATCGTAATGCTGACTTCCGGCGGCAGATAGTCCGGAAAGGTTTCCCGGGTCAGGTTGGGCGCGGCGAACAGGCCTACTGCCAGAATCAGGATCAGCAGCAGGTTACCGGCGGTCGGGTGCCCCGCGAACCAGCGGATCATGGCTGATCTCCCGGGGCCAGCGGGGTGCCGTCGATGGCAGGAACCAGGTCATCCAGAACCAGCCGGTCTCCCGGTGCCAGTCCGTCATCGATAATGACATCTTCACCTTGTTGCCAGGCGACAGACACTGGCTGGCGCTGCAGGCGGTTGTCCTCGTCAGCAAGGTACACCACACCCTGATGCACCGCGCTGGCCGGGATGACGATGACGGGCTCCGGAGTCTGCGCGGTAATGCTGGCCTGCACAAACATGTTGCGGACCAGGGGCGGGCGTGCTGGCGGATTGGCGTTGCGGTAGGGTTCGTCTACAGAAATAACAGCCTGGACGGTGCGGGTGGCCTGGTCCAGGCTACTGGTGACCCGTGTGAGTTTGCCGGGCCAGTGGGCATCCGGCACGTTGGTGGGGGTTACCCGGATATCAAGCTCGCCCAGGGGCAATTGATCATGAAAGTCGGTGAAGTGGTTGGTGGAACCCGTTTCCGGCAGGCTGCCCCCGGACAACTGCGACAGCACCCGGCGCAGTTCCGCCACTTCCAACTGCACGGTGGCTTCGGCGCGGGTGATATCGTCGGCAATAAACAGTGTCTGCCCGGGGCTGACATGCTGGCCGGTGTCGATGTTGGCCTGGTGTACCCGCAGATCCCAGGGCGCTTCGAAACGGGTGTCGTCCAGGTCTTCCCGGGCACTGGCCAGGGCAGATTCCGCCCGGGCCATGCGGGCTTGCAGGGTGTCACGCCGGACCGGAACCAGGTTCAGCTGGTTGCGCAGGGTCTGGACCGCCTGCTCCTGTTGCAGGGTGGCTCGTTGCTGCTCGTCGTAGCGGGTTTGCGACAGGGCACCCCGCGCCACCAGGGTTTCAGCCCGGTCCAGCTCCCGCCGGGCCAGTGTTAACCGGCGTTCTTCCAGCTTGAGTAACTCGTCGGTATTGCGCTCTTCCTGGTCCAGTTGTCGCAGCTCCGCTTCAATGCCGGCCAGGTCCGCGCTGGCGGAGGCTTCGGCCAGTTCATAGCGGGTCGGGTCGATCTCAAGCAGCCGCGTGCCCTCTGGGATCAGATTGCCGCTTTCCAGCTCCGGGTGTTTCCAGATAACCCGGCCACCCACGTTGGCCACCGCATTCCAGCTTCGGGCCGGCAGCACCTGACCATACCCGCGGGCTTCGGTACGGAACTCACGGGGCGTGACTTCCATAATCCGCACCGGCGTTGCGGTTGCCTGTGCCTCGACTCTTTCCGGTGGCTGTTTCAGCCTTACCATGATCACCACAAAGGCAATGCCAACAATCAGGGCCAGCGCCAGAGTCAGTTTATTTTTCCGGGTCATCGGGCATCTCCTGGAAGCTGGCGCTGTAAAGTTTGAAGATTCGGGGAGCAGTCTGCTCAAGGGCAGCCATTTCGCCACTCACCATGCCCTGAACCACCAGCCCCTGAATGGCGCCGAGGTACAACACCGCCGCCGCTTCGGTATCGATACCGGCGGCTATGCGCCCCTGTTCGATGCCGAGCTCGAGTAAACCGACTACCTTTTTTCGGTAGCGGGCAAGTGTCTGGCGGACGATGGTTTTTGCGGGGCCGTTGCCGGGTTTTTGCAGCTCTCCCAGCATCAGGCGGGGGATGCCCGGGTGCCGGGCGATAAAGCCCACGTGGGCAAGGAACATAGCTTCCAGGGCTCTGTCAGCGTGTTCATGCCGATCTGCCTCCCGGAACACCTGGCTGGTCAGCTGCTCCGAGACCCAGCCTGCCACTGATTCCCACAACCGGTTCTTGTTCGGGAAATGCTTGAACAGCGCGCCCTGCGACAGTCCCACTTCATCCGCAATCCGGGCGGTGGTCAGGGTGGCCGGGTCCTGTTCGGCACACAGCTGAACAACCGCCTCGATGGTGGCGGACTGGCGTAGTTCGGTGCTTTGGTAGGTGCGTTTATCGGGGGCTTTTACGGTTGCCATTGGATTTTCTCTAAAAGAAAGTAATCAATTGCTTTATTTTGGTGGCTGAATGCCGATTATGCAAGAAGCAAGGTGAGCGAGCCGTGGTTCATGGTGTAGGTAAAAGCCGTTTGGAGGATACGACTAAGGGAGACTGGGCAGGCGCTTGCATCGTGAATTCTTCGATATGCGCTGAGCGCCCGCCGCACTGGTATGAGGGGTTGCCGGTTACTCCGGCCGGGTGACGCTGACCACCTTCAGGTGCAGGGGTTTACGGCCCTTTACCGGCCACTCGATGCTGTCACCGATGCTCAGGCCGATCATGGCCGCGCCCGCCGGGGCCAGTAAAAGCGCAAATGGATTTGCCGGGTTCTCCGTGTAACTACTGCGGTCGCCTTGTTTCTATGCCTGAGAGCAAACCGTGGGTGTCCTGTTGGCCAGGTTTTCCTGCATTCGCTCTACTTTTTGAAACCCTCTGCATCCGGGACTAGGCTGGAAAGTCCACCTATATCCGGGAGCGCGCCTATGGAAATTCGCCTGAAACGAGCCTACGACACCGCCGCACGCTCGGACGGCCCACGGGTGCTTGTGGATCGTATCTGGCCCCGAGGAGTCGCCAGGGAAGAGGCTGATATAGCCTACTGGCTGAAAGGGCTGTCGCCGTCCACCGAGTTGCGGAAGTGGTTCGGCCACGATCCGGAAAAATGGCAGGCGTTCCGGGAACGATACCTTCGGGAGCTGACTGCTGAAGACGCCCGCGAAGATCTTGGAAAGCTCAAAAAACTGCTTGAAGAGCACAACCGTATTACGCTGGTGTTTGCCGCGAAAGATACCAAACATAACAATGCGGTAGCGCTACGGGACTTTATTCTGGATGACCGGCTCTAGTGTCCCGACAGGGCCTGCTCCAGGTCGTTGATCAGGTCACTGGCATCTTCCAGTCCCACCGAAAGCCTTAGCATACCGTCGGTGATACCCTGCCGTGCGCGCTCCTGCGGACTTATGCCATGGTGACTGGTGGCACAGGGCTGGCTGACCAGGCTTTCCACCCCGCCCAGGCTGGTAGCCAGAAGGAACACCTTCAACCGGTCGGCGACCGCTGCTGTCTGCTTGCGGCTGGCTGCCAGCTCAATGGTCAGCATCCCGCCGAATCCCGCCATCTGCCGGGCCGCCAGGGCGTGGCCGGGGAAGGTCTCCAGGCCGGGGTAGAGCACCCTGTTAACCGCCGGGTGGGTTTCCATGGCTTTGGCTAGTGCCAGCGCATTCTCGTTATGCTGGCGGATGCGCGCGGGCAACGTGCGCAGGCTGCGGGACAGCAGGGCGGCGGTTTCCGGGGACAGCAGCTGCCCCAGGTTCTTGCGCCAGGCGGCGACCTGTTTGGCCAGGGGCTCCGACGTCATCAGGGCTCCGGCTGTCAGGTCGCTGTGCCCGCCCAGGTATTTGGTCGCACTGTGGAGTACCAGGTCGGCGCCCAGCTCCAGGGGGCGCTGGTTGATTGGCGAGGCGAAGGTGTTGTCGACGGCCAGCAGGGCGCCCCGGCTGTGGGCGCGGCGGGCCAGGTCATGGATATCGAGAATGGCCAGGGTGGGGTTGGCCGGGGTTTCACAGAATACCAGCATACCGGGCTCGACCAGGGCAGCATCCAGCTGGTCCAGCTCGTGTGCCCGCAGGAAAGTGACCGGAATACCCAGCGGCTGGCAATGGTTGACCAGCAGGTTCTGGGTGCCACCGTACAGGTCGCCCATGCAGACAATGCCCTTACGACCGTGGGCCAGCAGGGTGGCCGAGATCGCCGCCATGCCGGAGGCGAAGGCGAGCGCAGCGCCGGCGCTTTCCAGTGCCGCCAGGCCCTGTTCCAGCTCCCGGATAGTCGGGTTGGTGCCCCAGCGAGTGTAGAGGTAGCCGTCTTCACGGCCTTCAATCACATCCAGTAGTGCTTCCGTATCGGCAAAGCGATAGGTGGTGGTGTTGTACACCGGCGAGTAGGGACTTCCAAAAGGGTCCTGGTGGCGACGGTTGTGGATGATGCGGGTGGCGTTCCCGTACTTGTGGTCGGTAGGCATGGCTGTTCCGGAAGCTGGGTAGTGAGGTGCCAAGTTTACCGGGGAAACGCCTTACTTCCCAAAGGTTCCCGGCAGTAACTGCCAGTTCAGGCTGTCCAGCAGGTTCTTCACGCCGAGCCCGAGCTCGGTATCGCCTTCGATGATCAGCCGGCGCTGGAAGAAGAGCTGGTCCGGGTCCAGCTTCCGTCTGGCGAGTTCACGAAAAGCGGACCAACTGCCCCGGATGGTGGCCTCGCCCGGTCCGTCGACCATTCTCAGCCTGCCCTGCCAGAACCCCAGCGTGATGCCGGGTTGCCCGCCATCAATCTCCAGCCGGAGTGTGCGCCCCTCGAAATCGTCGAATTCTCCCTCAGCAATGGCGGTTGCAAACACCCGGTTCAGGGGCAGTTCGGCCATCAATTGCTTCAGCGCATAGGGAGTATGCCGCTCGGCACGGCGGATCAGCGGGGCGGGTGAGGGAGCGAATTCCCTGATGACCTGCAGGCACTGGCCTGACAGGGCGTTGGGAATACTCGGTTTTGGCAGGACTGGAAGCATGGTGTTCTCCGGGCCATTGGTCCCGGACAGGGTAGTTCAGTACGGCAATTTTTTGATTGATTTCCGACAACTACAGCCCTGCCGGTGTCCCCTTGGTATGCGGACCCCGGTGCCAGTCGACTGGCATCAGTGTTCAGAACCGATACGCTTGCGCAGGCGTTGCTGGAAGGGATCCGCAGGCTCCGGGCGGGCGAACAGGTAACCCTGGAGTTGATCGCAACCGCAGGCGATGAGCTCGTCAACCTGTTCCTGTGTTTCAACCCCTTCGGCGACGACCTTGGCCTGGAAAGCATGGGCCATGGCTATGGTGGCCTTTGCAATGGCGGCATCGCCGGCGTCGTCAAGCATGTCTCTGACGAACTGGAGATCGATCTTGATCTTGTCGAAGCGGAAGATCTTCAGGTAACTGAGACTGGAGTAGCCGGTTCCGAAATCGTCGGCCACCAGCCTGACGCCCATTTCCCGTATCTCATCAAGCACATCCCGGGCGACGAGTGGGTTGGGCAGCAGGCTGCCCTCCGTTAGCTCCAGCTCCAGTACGCCGGGGTCCAGCCCGCTGTCGTCCAGGGCGGTTCTGACCAGGTCCACCAGGGACCGGCCACGCAGCTGGTTGGCGGAGATGTTCACCGAGATAAAGGTCAGGTCACAGCCAGCAGATCGCCAGGCTTGAGCCTGCAGACAGGCCTGTTTCAGAACCCATTCGCCAATCGGCACAATCAGCCCGGTTTCCTCGGCAATGGGAATGAACTGGGCCGGCGACACCAGGCCCCGGTCCGGGTGGTCCCAGCGCAGGAGCACTTCGCAACCGACCAGAGCCAGGTTCCGGGCGTTGACGATGGGTTGGTAGTAAAGTTTCAGCTGATTCAGCTCGAGCGCCTGGCGCAGGTCCAACTCCAGGTCGAGACGCTGGTTGGCCTTCAGGTTCATTTCGCGATTGTAGAAATGGTAGCAGTTCTTGCCCGACGCCTTGGCCTGGTACATGGCGCTGTCGGCATGCATCAGCAGGGTTTCGGCGTCATTGCCGTTGGTGGGGTACAGGCTGACCCCGATGCTGGTGGTGATAATATGCTGGCGACCGGGCAGACTGATCGGACGATGCAGGGCCTCGGCCAGCCCATGGATGATTCTGGCGGCATCGTCCGGGGTTTTCAGGTTCTCCAGAATGCAGGCAAATTCATCGCCACTGAGCCGTGCCTTGGTATCGCTGCTACGAAGCTGGGCGTCCAGCCGGCGGGCGATTTCACACAGCAGGGCGTCACCGGCGGAATGCCCCATGGTGTCGTTGACCAGTTTGAAGTTATCCAGGTCGATGAACATCACGGCCGTCAGGTTGCCTTCGCGATCGGCATGGCGCATGGCCTGCTTCAGGCGATCCTTGAACAGGACCCGGTTGGCCAGGCCGGTCAGCGAGTCGTGGGTAGCCCGGCGCAGCAGTTCAGCTTCGTGCTCCTTGCGCTCACTGATGTCGCGGGCGATGGTCGAGAAGAACTGCAATTCCCCCTTCTTGCCCGGATGGGCAATCAGCAGCTGCGACACCGGTATCTCGGTTCCGCTCCGGTCCCGGAGGTTCATCTCGCCGTGCCAGAGGCCTGTACTCAGGGCCGAGGGGATAGCCCCCGAGCGCAGTACCTTGCGGGCGTGGGGGGTGAGCAGGTTTTCGAACTCATGACTGGTCAGGGGAGCCTGATCGGATATCCCCAGCAAATGGCGCCCCGCGGGGTTGAGATAGACCAGCTCGCCGTTCATGGTGAAAATGGCGGTTACATCTGGCGTCATGTCCAGGATGGTGAGCAGTCGCTGGCGATCGGATTCAGTTTTCAGGCGTTCAGATATGTCCCGGATAACCGCGATCACTCGCTCATCGTCCCCAATCCGCACCGGGCTCAGGCTGATTTCCAGGGGGACTTCGCTGCCGTCACCGCGCCGGCCCAGCACCACCGATCCCCGTCCCATGGAACGCGGGCCCGGATGCGACGAATAGTCTTTCACATAGTGCCGGTGGCGGCTGCGAAGTCGATCCGGAAGCAGGTCGTCCACATTGCTGGAGAGAAGCGTTTCCCGCGGGTAGGCAAAAATCTGTTCAGCCTCGCGGTTTACCTTGAGGATGCGACCGCCAAGATCACTGATGACGATGCCGTCGGCTGCAGCCTCGAAAAGGCTTTCCGACGTTTCCTCTGCCCGGCGGGCCGCCAGGGCCTCGGCCTGAAGGTCGGCAATCAGGTGCTCAGTGCGGACGTTGGTGTTATTGAAGGCATTGACAAGCTCGCCGATCTCGTCACGGGCGACATAGTGGCTCTGGCCACGGAAATCTCCTTCACCGGCACGGCGTGTCAGCTCGACAAGGTCCCGCAAGGGGCGTACACCGTGCCGGTAGCCCAAAACCGCGATACCGGCAAGCAGCAGTATGGAAATGCCCTGCAGAGCGTTCTGGGCCCGATCCCGCCAGGCCTGGGCCCGTAGCTGACTGTCCACCAACTGCCGGACCAGCGCCCGGGTCTGCTCGAGCAGGGGTTCTGCCCGGGTTTCCATATAGGTTCTGGCGTCGGCTCTTGCCGGTCCCTCCGAGTCGGCCACAATCCGGGCGGTTGAGCTGTAGCGTTCCCATTCCGAACGGATGGAGCGAATCGCCTTCTGTAACGCCTGTTGATCATCCTTCAGGAACAGCATGGATGGAATATTCTCCACTGCCTTGAGGCTCTCATTGTAGCCGGCAATGGTCGACGTCAGAGGGTCGGTGCTGCACACGGCCAGGTTTCCGGAGGCGGACGGATCCGTATGACAGGCGGCAATAATATAGGCGACCCGCTGACTGAACATGCGTAGTTTGCCGGCTTCGTTGATCTGGGTGGTGAACGCCCTGGTGTGAGTCTGGCTCAGGTGGCTTAGCGCGAAGAAACCCAGCCACAGGATTGAGAACGCCAGTGTAATGAGCAGGAGTTTACGGCCCAGGGTAAGCCTGGGAAGGTGGAATCCGGTGACCGCGGTCAGGTTCGCTGACGATGGCTGTACCGTTGTCGGAGACAGATGGCGACGCATGCCGGACCTCTCTGGATCATGCTGTTTTTCATTATCGTTATTGTCGGTGTCACCGCGGTTTCTCGCGGTTCCGCCAGGGGGCTGTCGAGCTGCGCCTGACAGGCCAGGGCCAGATGGAGGCGGCGGGGTGGAGGACGGAGTAATACTGGGGTTGTGGCCATCTCCATACTCGATTACCGTTTTAAGGGTAACCTTGATGGCCACAACAGGAATTGATTTAGGCTAATAAAAGTAGCGAGTCACCACGGTGGGGGTCAGCCTTTGTGCAGGCCTTCCTCTACGGCCCAGACCGCCACCTCCACGCGGGAGCGAAGGTTCAGTTTCTTCAGCAGGTGCTTGACGTGAACCTTGACGGTGCCATCGCTGATATCCAGCTTTCGGCCAATCATCTTGTTGGACAGCCCCTCGGCAATCAGCCGCAGGATGTCTTTTTCACGGGGGGGTGAGGCTGTCAAAATCGGGCCTTGCTGACTGTTGCGGCTTCTGCGACCTGAGGGCCTGGGCCAACAGCGTCGTAAGGCGGTCACTCATGACCAGTTTGCCCACCGCCGCCTGTTTCAACTGGGCAATCATGTCTTCCGGCTCCATATCCTTCAGCAGGTAGCCATCGGCGCCAGCCCGCAGGGCAGCGACCACGTCATCTTCATGGTCGGATACCGTAAAGATCACAATCCGGGAAGCCACCCCCTGGTCCCGCATCTGCTTCAGCACCTCAATACCGTTCATTTCCGGCATGTTCAGGTCCAGCAGAATCAGGTCGGGCTCAATTTCAGCGGCTTTGCGGATACCGTCCGGGCCGTTGCTGGCCTCTCCAGCCACCTGCATATCATCTTCCATATCAATCAGTTGCTTGATGCCCTGTCGCAAAAGGGGGTGGTCATCAATCAGCAGGATACTGGCAGGTGTCTCGGACATGGTCTCTCTCATTCTCTGGTTGTTTGTATTTGGGTGCCCGGGGCGTACCTAGCTGGCGGTTGCCTGACGGGTCAGAATCATGTGGCGGCTTTTCGGAATAAAGTTCAGGGTCACCTCTACACCGCCGCTGTCGCGATTGGCCACGGTGACCTTTCCGCCGAGGGTGCGGGCGCGGTCCTGAATGATGACCAGGCCATAGTGCTGTGATGGCTGGTCACCACCAGGCAACCCCTTGCCATTGTCCAGTATTCTGACCTGAACCCGTGGGGATTCAAAGAGAACCTCAACCGTTACTTCCGAGGCCTCGGCATGTTTGACCGCATTGGCCAGCCCTTCACGTACGATCTGTAGGGTATGGATCTCCTCGTTGGGCGATAGCGTATTGGGAGGAAGATCATATCTTAGCTGTACCGGCTGCCCCAGGCGTTCACTGAATTCGTCCACCGTTTGCCGCAGCGCTGTCAGCAGGTCTGGCGTGTCCAGCTTCAGGCGGAAGGTGGTCAGCAGTTCCCGCAGCTGGCGGTAGGCGCTGTTCAGGCCAGTGCTCAGCTCCTCGAGAATGGCATCATGGGTCTGTTGCTGCTCGCCGGTGATGTTCAGGCGACGCAGCCGGGCCACCTGCATCTTCAGGTAGGACAGTGACTGGGCCAACGAGTCGTGAAGCTCCCGTGCGATAACTGCGCGTTCCTCCGCCAGGGTAAGCTGCTGCTCTTCGGTAATCTGCTTTTCCAGGAATATGGCTGTGGCGAGCTGGTCGCTGAGGGTTTCCAGCAGCCGGCGGGCGGTCTCTGACAGGCCTTTCTCCACCGGGTACCAGACTTCCAGGGTGCCCAGCAGTTGCCCGGGTGTCCGTATAGGCAACAGCAGGCGGCGCCCGTCGTTGCCCTCGCTGGGCAATTCGTCATAGACCTCCGGCTCCACCAGGCAGGCATTGCAGTGGTGATCACGGCAATAGAAGGGGCGCTCCGCCGTGGCCGTGGTAATGGCCTCCACCGGCTCGCTGGCGTTCCTGTCATGCAGGTACAGGCGGATCGGGCCAATACCCAGCAGGTCTTCCAGTTCCTGCAGCATGGGGATGGCGGCATTACACAGGTCGTGGTTGGAGAACAGAGTGCGGCTGGCACTGTGCAGGAGTTCCAGCGCCTGGTGGCTTTTCTCCAGTTCCCGGGTCTTGGCCCTGGCCTCGGTTTCCAGTTCCCGGTAGCTGAGGGCCAGCTCACTGGTCATCTGATCGAACGCGGTACCCAGGCGGGACAGTTCATCGGCGCCCTGTAGATCGGCCCGCTGGGAAAAGTCCTTGTCGCCGACCGCCGACGCAATGCGGACCAGCTTGCGAAGCGGCTTCAGCACCCGGTTCTTCAGGTCGAGGAAGAGCGCCACGGCAATCAGCACGGAAAATATCAGGCTGATGATCTGGATCACGTGGAGCAGGTCAATGCGCGCCTCGGTGCGCTGTTCGAGCATGGATACCAGGGTGTCTACGTTACTGACATAACTCTCGGTCATGGCGAGCAGCTCCCCGCTGACCAGGAAATCCCCGTCCTGACGCTCGAGGGCAGGGCGCAGCATTTGCCGCCAACTGTTCAGCATGGAGCGATACTGTTGATGCAGCGGGTGGTCAGTGGCCGACGGGATCGTTCTGGTGAGCGCGGACTGGTTCAGCCGGGCTTCGTAGGTGTCCAGATGGGTGGCCAGAGACTGTGCCCCCGTATCAGTCTGACCGGCGGCCTTCGCCAGCAACTGGAAGGCACCCATGCGCAGTGCACCGGCCTGGTTGATGGCGGTGGCGTTGCCTTCAATGCTGCGGGACACCGACAGGGTGGTGGCCATACTCACGATGGCGGTGAGCACGATGGCGCCCACTACAATGGCAATTCGGTTGACCAGGGGACTTCTGGACTTCATTGAACCCTTCTCTGAGGCCGCAGATGCTCAATTGTGCACCTGCATTGCACGGGTGACTACCTCTTTGCGGATAGTCAATTACCCCGATGGGTGATCTCCCATCATAGTCTTTGACCCCCCGTCAGGGCAAAGATGAAACTGGGAGACCACCTATGGAAAGGCTAACTCCCATGCGCGCCGGTATCAGCCCTGACGACGAGGACAAAATCAATTCGCTGGCGGTTGTGCTGCCACTGGCGGTGGCCGGTTTTGCCCTGGCCGCCGGGAGCTGGTCGCTGTTTTCGGTGGCGGGAGCCCACATCCGTCAGGCCCTGGCGCTTGATGGTGTGGCGTTTGGCTTCCTGTTGTCACTGCCCATGGCCACCGGAGCGCTGCTGGCCATTCCCGCGGGGTTGGCGGCCCAGGCCTTTGGTGCCCGCCGGGTCATGATGGCCTGTCTTGCCGGCCTGGCCCTGTGCATGTTGATACTGACACGTGTTGAGTCCCTGGCCGGTTTCCTGGTGGCCGGCGCCGGGCTGGGCCTGGCCGGGGGCTATTACAGTGCCGGCCTCCAGTTCGTTACCGGTCATTCACCCCGCCGGCATATTGGCCTCGTGCTGGGGCTGTTCGGCGCTGGCATCACCGGGGTGGGTTTCAGTTACTACCTGGTGCCGCTGATACTCGATGCCTTTTCCTGGCCGGTGGTGCCCCTGGCCTACCTGATTGTCCTGTTGTTGGTGCTAGCCCTGCTGCTGATGCTGACCGCCGAAGAGGACGCTGACGGTGATACCGCCCCGGAAACCCCGTTCCCGCTGATCCTGGCACGGGTGTCGCGGCTGCGTCTGTGGCAGGTGGCCCTGTGGTTCGGGGTGGTCGCGGGGAGTTTTCTTGCCCTGGCCCTGTGGCTGCCGGACTATCTGGCGTCCCAGTATCAGCTACCGGTGCAGACCGGAGCGGCGTTTGCCCAGTGGTTCGTCATCCCCGGCGCGCTGGCCCAGGTACCCGGAGGGTGGCTGGCGGACCGCTTCGGCTCGACCCGGGTAGTGAGCCGGTCCCTGCTGGCCGGTCTGCTCGCCCTGTTCGTGCTGTCATATCCCCCGATGACGCTCTCGATCGAGGGTGTTCACCAGACCCTGAAGGTGGAATTTCTCATGCCCCTGATGTTGGAGGGCGCGCTGATCGTATTGCTGGGTGTGGCCCTGGGCTGCGCCATGGCCGGACTGCAGCGCATGATGGTCATCGAGAACCGGGAGGCGACCGCTTTCGTGGCCGGGGTCCTGCTGGTCAGTGCCTGTTCCGTGGGGTTCGTCCTGCCGGTGATTTTTGCAGCGGTGAATCAGTGGATTGGCGTACGCAGTGCCGTCTTCATGATCCTGTTTCTGTCGCTTGCCGCCAGTCTCATCCTGTTCGCCCGTACCAGCCGTCGTCACGAGCGTGAGAGGCTTCTCCACCCGGGGATATAGCCTTCCTACCACCTCGGGGGTAAGGGGTGGTTATGTGGTAGTAACCATGCAGCTTTCGGGGTTTCTCTCCCACACAATGGTCTCAAATCGGAACAACGATCCGGACAACGGAGAGAGACCATGAGTCATTTGATCGACAAACTGAGTTACTTCAAAAAGAAGCGCGAGCCGTTTGCAAACGGCCATGGCGAGACCCACGAGGTCAGCCGCGAATGGGAAGACAGCTACCGCCAGCGCTGGCAGCACGACAAGATCGTGCGTTCCACCCATGGCGTGAACTGCACTGGCTCCTGCAGCTGGAAAATCTACGTCAAGAATGGCCTGGTCACCTGGGAAACCCAGCAGACTGACTACCCCCGCACCCGTCCGGATCTCCCCAACCATGAGCCCCGTGGCTGCCCCCGTGGCGCCAGCTATTCCTGGTACATGTACAGCGCCAACCGCCTGAAGTACCCGCTGATGCGCAAGCACCTGATGAAGCTCTGGCGGGCCGCGAAAACCGAGCACAACGATCCGGTAGACGCCTGGGCTTCCATCGTGGAAGACCCGAAGAAAACCGCCGAGTACAAGCCCCGCCGTGGCATGGGCGGTTTCGTGCGTTCCAGCTGGGACGAAGTCAACGAGCTGATTGCCGCTTCCAACGTCTACACCGCCAAGCAATATGGCCCGGACCGCATCATCGGCTTCTCGCCGATCCCGGCCATGTCCATGGTCTCCTACGCCGCCGGCAGCCGCTACCTGTCCATGATCGGTGGCGTGTGCATGAGCTTCTACGACTGGTACTGCGACCTGCCGCCGGCCTCCCCCCAAACCTGGGGCGAACAGACCGACGTGCCCGAGTCCGCCGACTGGTACAACTCCGGCTACATCATCGCCTGGGGTTCCAACGTACCCCAGACCCGTACCCCGGATGCCCACTTCTTCACCGAGGTGCGCTACAAGGGCACCAAGACTGTGGCCATCACTCCGGACTACGCGGAAGTGTCCAAGCTGTCAGACGAGTGGATGAACCCGAAGCAGGGCACCGATGCTGCGCTTGGCATGGCCATGGGCCACGTGATCCTGAAGGAATTCCACGTTGACAAGCCCAGCGAGTACTTTACCGATTACGTTCGCCGCTACACCGACATGCCGTACCTGGTCATGCTGGAGCAGCGCGACGACGGTAGCTACGCGCCAGGCCGCTTCCTGCGCGCGGCCGACCTGGTGGATGGGCTCGGGGAAGAGAACAACCCCGAGTGGAAAACCATTGCCATTGACGAGGCCAGCGGCGAGCTGACCGCGCCCAACGGCTCCATCGGTTACCGTTGGGGTGAGAAGGGCAAGTGGAACCTGAAGCAGACCGCCAGCGCGAAGGACGTCAACCTGCAGCTCTCCATGGTCGAGAAGCACGACGAAGTCGTCGATGTGGCCTTCCCGTACTTCGGCGGCATCGAGCATGACCACTACAACCATGTCGAGGTCAACGACATCCTCAAGCACAAGCTGGGCACCCGCAAGGTTCAGCTGGCGGATGGCACCGAAGGTCGCGTGGTCACGGTTTACGACCTGATGGTGGCCAACTACGGCATCAGCCGTGGCCTGGGCGACGATGACGGCGCAACCTCGTACGACGAAGTAAAGCCGTATACCCCGGCCTGGCAGGAGAAGATCACTGGCGTACCTGCCGACAAGGTTATCCGTATTGCCCGTGAATTCGCCGACAACGCCGACAAGACCAAGGGCCGTTCCATGGTCATCGTCGGTGCCGGTATGAACCACTGGTACCATATGGACATGAACTACCGCGGCCTGATCAACATGCTGATCATGTGTGGCTGTATCGGCCAGAGCGGTGGTGGCTGGGCTCACTATGTGGGTCAGGAAAAACTGCGTCCGCAGACCGGCTGGCAGCCCCTGGCCTTCGGCCTCGACTGGCAGCGTCCGCCCCGCCACATGAACTCCACCTCCTTCTTCTACGCCCACTCCGGCCAGTGGCGCTACGAGAAGCTGGGTGTGGACGAGATCCTGTCGCCGCTGGCCGACAAGTCCAAATTCGGCGGCAGCCTGATCGACTACAACGTACGCGCCGAGCGCATGGGCTGGCTGCCGTCTGCGCCCCAGCTGAACCGCAACCCGCTGGGTATTGCGGCAGAGGCAGAAACGGCAGGCATGGAGGTTTCCGACTACGTGGCCCAGTCCATGAAGGACGGCTCCCTGGCCTTCGCCAGTGAAGATCCGGAAGCCAAGCAGAACTGCCCCCGCAACCTGTTCGTGTGGCGTTCCAACCTGCTGGGCTCCTCCGGCAAGGGGCACGAGTACATGCTCAAGTACCTGCTGGGCACCACCAACGGCCTGCAGGGCAAGGACCTGGGCATCGAGGGTGGCGCCAAGCCGGAAGAGGTCAAGTGGCACGACGAGGCGCCGGAAGGCAAGCTCGACCTGCTGGTGACCCTGGACTTCCGTATGTCCACCACCTGCCTGTATTCCGACATCGTGCTGCCGACCGCGACCTGGTACGAGAAGAACGACCTGAATACCTCCGACATGCACCCGTTCATCCACCCGCTGACCGCCGCCACTGACCCGGCCTGGGAAGCTCGCAGTGACTGGGAAATCTACAAGGGTATTGCCAAGGCGTTCTCCAAGGCCACCGAAGGCCACCTGGGCGTCGAGAAAGACGTGGTTACCCTGCCGCTGCTGCATGACGCGCCGGCGGAGCTGGGCCAGCCATTCGATGTAAAGGACTGGAAGCGCGGTGAGTGCGACCTGATTCCGGGCAAGACCGCACCCAACTTCATCACGGTTGAGCGGGACTACCCGAACACCTATGCACGCTTTACCTCACTCGGGCCGCTGCTGGACAAGCTGGGTAATGGTGGCAAGGGCATCAACTGGAACACCGAGAAGGAAGTGAAGTTCCTCGGCGACCTGAACTACAAGCATATCGACGGCGCGAACGCCGGTCGCCCGAAGATCGAGAGCGCCATTGATGCGGCAGAAGTCATCCTGACCCTGGCGCCGGAAACCAACGGTCAGGTAGCCGTGAAGGCCTGGGCGGCGCTGTCCGAGTTCACCGGCCTGGACCACAGCCACCTGGCGAAGAACAAGGAAGAGGAAAAAATCCGCTTCCGGGACATCGTGGCCCAGCCGCGCAAGATCATCTCCAGCCCGACCTGGTCAGGTCTGGAAGACGAGCATGTGTCCTACAACGCCGGCTATACCAACGTCCACGAACTGATCCCCTGGCGCACCCTGACCGGCCGTCAGCAGTTCTATCAGGATCACGAGTGGATGCGTGCCTTCGGTGAGAGCCTGCTGGTCTACCGTCCACCCATCAACACCAAGGCGGTGGGCAGCATGATCAACCAGCGCACCAACGGTAACCCGGAGAAGGCGCTCAACTGGATCACGCCGCACCAGAAGTGGGGTATCCACAGCACCTACAGCGACAACCTGCTGATGCTGACCCTGTCCCGCGGCGGCCCCATCGTGTGGCTGAGTGAGGACGACGCCCTGGAAATCGGCGTGGAAGACAACGACTGGATCGAACTGTTCAACGCCAACGGCGCCATCGCGGCCCGGGCCGTGGTCAGCCAGCGGGTCATGCCCGGCATGGTGATGATGTACCACGCCCAGGAGCGGATCGTGAACGTACCCGGTTCGGAAATTACCGGTACCCGTGGCGGTATCCACAACTCGGTTACCCGGGTATGCCCGAAACCGACGCACATGATTGGCGGCTACGCCCAGTATTCCTACGGCTTCAACTACTACGGCACCGTGGGCTCCAACCGTGACGAGTTTGTGGTGGTGCGCAAGATGCACAACGTCGACTGGCTCGATGGCGAAGGCAATGACTCTGTACAGGAGGCAGTAAAATGAAAATCCGCTCCCAAGTTGGCATGGTGCTGAACCTGGACAAGTGCATTGGTTGCCACACCTGTTCAGTGACCTGCAAGAACGTCTGGACCAGCCGTGAAGGCATGGAATACGCCTGGTTCAACAACGTCGAGACCAAGCCTGGTATCGGCTACCCGAAAGAGTGGGAGAACCAGGACAAGTGGAAGGGCGGCTGGATGCGCGACAGCTCCGGCAAGATCCGCCCCCGCATCGGCGGCAAGTTCCGTGTACTGGCAAACATCTTTGCCAACCCGGACCTGCCGGAAATCGATGACTACTACGAGCCGTTCGATTTCGATTACCAGCACCTGCATACCGCTGGTGACAGCAAGCACCAGCCGGTAGCCCGGCCACGGTCGCTGATCTCCGGCCAGCGGATGCAGAAAATCGAGTGGGGCCCGAACTGGGAAGAAATCCTGGGTACCGAGTTTGCCAAGCGTCGCAAGGACAAGAACTTCGACCGGATCCAGGCGGACATCTACGGCCAGTTCGAAAACACCTTCATGATGTACCTGCCGCGCCTGTGCGAGCACTGCCTCAACCCCACCTGTGTGGCCAGCTGCCCCAGTGGCGCCATCTACAAGCGTGAGGAAGACGGCATCGTACTGATTGACCAGGACAAGTGCCGTGGCTGGCGGATGTGTGTCTCCGGCTGCCCGTACAAGAAGATCTATTTCAACTGGAAAACCGGCAAGTCCGAGAAGTGCATTTTCTGCTACCCGCGGATCGAAGCCGGCATGCCGACCGTGTGCTCCGAAACCTGCGTGGGCCGCATCCGCTACCTGGGTGTTCTGCTCTACGATGCCGACCGCATTGAGGAAGTGGCCAGCACTCCGGGCGAGCATGAGCTGTACGAGAAGCAGCTGGAAATCTTCCTGGACCCGAACGACCCGAAGGTTATCGAGCAGGCGAAGAAAGACGGTATTCCCATGAACGTGATCGAGGCCGCCCAGCGCAGCCCGGTCTACAAGATGGCGGTGGACTGGAAACTGGCCCTGCCGCTGCACCCGGAATACCGCACCCTGCCCATGGTCTGGTACGTGCCGCCACTGAGCCCGATCCAGTCCGCGGCGGAAGCCGGCAAGGTCGAGTTTGACGGCGTGCTGCCCAAGATCGAGAGCCTGCGGATTCCGGTCAAGTACCTGGCCAACCTGCTCACCGCTGGTGACGAGAAGCCTATCGTGCTGGCCCTCAAGCGGATCATGGCCATGCGCCTGTACAAGCGGGCAGAGACCGTGGAAGGCGTTGAAGACCTGCGTGCCCTGGAAGAGTGCGGCCTGACCAAGGCCCAGGCCGACGAGATGTACCGTTACCTGGCCATCGCCAACTACGAGGATCGCTTTGTCATCCCCACCAGCCATCGTGAGCTGGCGAAGGAAGCCTTCCCGGACGCCTCTGCCTACGCCGAGCGTAATGGCTGCGGCTTCAGCTTCGGTGATGGCTGCAACGGTGATAGCGAATTCAACCTGTTCGGCGGTCGCAAGCAGACCACCAGCATGGTCCAGAAACTGGCTACCGTGAAGCAGGTAGATCCCAAGCAGCTGCAGGAATAAGGAATCGATCATGCAAGTACTGAAAGTCATGGCAAGGCTGCTGGAATACCCCACCGCCGAGCTGCAGGAATCGAAGGATGCACTGGTGGCGGCTGTCCTTCAGGACGACCGTCTGCCGGCGCAGAACAAGCAACAGCTGCTGCGCTGCGTTGATCTGGTATGTGACAGCGACCTGCTCGACATACAGGAAAACTACGTGGGCACGTTCGACAAAGGCAGGGCAACGTCGCTGCTGTTGTTCGAGCATGTCCATGGCGAGTCCCGGGACCGGGGGCAGGCCATGGTGGATCTGATGGAGCAATACCGCGCCAATGGCCTGGAAATCGACGCACGGGAGCTGCCGGACTACCTGCCGCTGTTCCTGGAGTACCTGTCCACCCGGCCATGGGAAGAAATCCAGAACTGGCTGGAGGATATTCACCATATCCTCGGCCTGCTGGGGGAGCGGTTGTATCAGCGGGAGAGCCTCTATCACCTGGTGATGGATTCGCTGCTGGTACTCTCCGGCCGCACGGCGGACCGCCAGGAGCTGGCGCAGATCGTGGCCGCCGAAGAGCGTGACGACACCCCCGAAGCCCTGGACAAGGTCTGGGAAGAGGAAATGGTGAAATTCGTGGATGATCAGGGCAGTTCCTGCAGCAGTGGTGGCGTGGTAGGTCAGCGCCGCCGCGAGCTGGAGCAGACCCAGACCATCCACCTGAGTGATCAACTGATGACGGATGTGACACCCCGTCAGGCAGGGCGCGCCTGAGGGCGCTGGAGGAAATGACGATGTCCTATCTCAACACGTTACTGTTCGGAATCTACCCCTATGTCGCCCTCGTCGTGCTGGTCATCGGCACCTGGGCCCGTTACGACCATGGCCAGTTTACCTGGAAGGCCCATTCCAGCCAGATGCTGCGCAAGAAGAACATGGTGCTGGCCTCCGTGCTGTTCCATGTGGGCGTGCTGGTGATCTTCTTCGGCCACCTGGTGGGCCTGCTGACCCCCCACGCCCTCTATGAGCCATTCATGACACCAGGCACCAAGCAGGTCATGGCCATTGTCGTGGGCGGGATCGCCGGCGTGATGGCCCTCATCGGCGGTGGCATGCTGGCGTTCCGGCGCCTGACAGACCCCCGGGTCAAAGCCAGCAGTACCGTTGCCGACAACCTGGTCATCCTGATTCTGGTGGTCCAGCTGGCGCTCGGTCTGCTCACCATCCTGCCCACCCTCGGGCATCTGGACGGCGCCACCATGCTCAAGTTCTCCGCCTGGGCCCAGGGTATCTTTACCCTGCAGGGTGGCGTGGCTGGACATATCGCGGACGTACACTGGATCTACAAGACCCACATCTTCCTGGGCCTGACCATCTTCGTGCTGTTCCCGTTCACCCGCCTGGTGCACATGCTGAGCGTTCCGGTGGAGTACTTCGGTCGCCGGTACCAGGTGGTGCGTAAGCGCGCCTGATCAAGAAGCAAGAGGCCAGGGCTCCCTCTCCCCTGGAGGGAGAGGGCCGGGGTGAGGGGGGAGACTACCCGTACAGTGTTCCTCGCTTTCCCCCTCACCCTAACCCTCTCCCTCCAGGGGAGAGGGGATAAAACAGTTTGGAGATAATTACCATGCAACTGATCCCCACCGGCGAAGCCAACAAGCCCAGAAACCAGTTCCCGCCGGTCTACGTGGGTGAGACCCTCATCCACGAAGACGATATCGCCCGGGAAATGCAGCACCACCCGGCGGAAGAAGTGGCTGAAGCCTGGCACGAAGCCGCCCGCAGCCTGGTTATACGTGAGCTGCTGTTGCAGCGGGCCAGTCAGCTGCAACTGCCGGAAACCCTGGATGAGGAAGATCGCATCGCCCGGGTTCTGGAGCTGGAACTGAATGTGCCAGACCCGTCGGAAGAGGACTGCGAACGCTTCTACGCCGCCAACCCGGCCCGCTTCCGCAGTCCGACCCTGATGGCGGTCAGTCACATTCTGCTGGCGGCCGCTCCCGATGATGTGCAGGAGCGTATCCGCCAGGAGGAAGTGGGGCGTCAGCTTCTGACCTCCCTGCTGGATGGCCGGGCCCAGTTCCCGGCGCTGGCAAAGCAGTATTCTGCATGCGAATCACGTCACCAGGGCGGTAGCCTGGGCCAGATCAGTAAAGGCCAGACCGTCACCGAGTTCGAACGGCCGGTGCTGGCCCTCAATGAGGGGCTCAATCCGGAGCTGATCGAAACCCGGTACGGCTGGCATATTGTCCGGGTGGATCAGCGCATCGAGGGTGAGCATTTGCCCTACGACTACGTCAAACCCCAGATCCGGCAGTACCTCAGCGAAAGCGTTACGCGCCGCGCCATGCGCCAGTTCCTGCAGGTCCTGGCGGCCGAGGCCGGCGTGGAAGGCGTGGATCTGGAGTTGCCGGATTCACCTTTGATGCAATAAAAACCGTCCTGTGAACGGGGGGGAGCGCCACTCCCCCCGTGATTGATTCAACTCAATTTCCGTATGGTTATCCCCCAAGAGCCTGCCTTCTACCCCTATCGGGGGACAGCAATTTCTCCGGTCTGCGTCTACTCTGTAAATCATCATCCATAATGCATATAACGGGGAATAACCATCATGGCTCTTATTCAGTCCGTTGATAAAAGATACGAAAAACCGGTCCTGTTGGCAGCCAACCATCCGTTCGAAGAGGACGGCCTGGTGTCGCCGCAGAAACATCCCCTGTTCTCATCACTGGAACCGTGGGATCTGGAATATCTCCTGCAGCACTCCCGTCGTGTCAGGCTGGGGCACCACCAGTTGCTGTACCGTCAGGATATGCCGGCCCATCACTTCTTTTTTGTGATTTCCGGTCGTCTCCGCCTTTACCGCCTGGATGCCTCCGGCGTTGACCGCACCCTGGACAGCCTGCTGCCTGGCGATTGTTTTGCGGAAGTGATGATCTATGCGGATCCGCCCCGGTACGCCTGCTATGCCGAAGCCCTCAAGAACAGTGAAGTGCTGATGATTCCGGTGAAGGTCTATCAGGACCTGCTGGAAGGCAATGCCGTCTATACCCGGGCCGCGCTTCAGCATTTTGCCATGCGGGCGGTCAGCCGGTTCCATGACCTGGAGATCATGACGGTGCAGAGCGCCCGGGACCGTCTGATCCGTTACCTGATCGACCTGTTGCCGGAGTCTGCCCGCAAGGTGGGTGGTGAAGTTGAGCTGCCGCTGCCCAAGTGCCTGATTGCCTCACGCCTGGCCATGCAACCGGAAACCTTCTCCCGGATTCTGGCGGACCTGAAGAGCAATGGCCTGGTGCGGGTGAACCGCAGCAAGCTGTTTATTTCGGATCCGATGAGGCTGGTTCAGCTCAGTCAGTAATCCATTACCGGGAAATACCAGGGGGCCAGATGACCACCCGCAAGCAGAGACCACTGATTTATTCCTGCTCCGGCTGTTCCGATGTGGCCCAGCTGGCGAACAATGCAGCGGTGAAGCTGGATCATGCTGGCGAATACGAGATGTCCTGCATCTCCGGTGTCGGCGGCAAGGTGCCGGCACTGGTAAAGACCGCGCAGGCCCGGCGGAACATCACAGTGATCGATGGTTGTCCATTGCATTGCGCTCTCCACTGTCTGGAGAACGTGGGCGTGACCCCGGACGAACACGTTCGTCTGTATGACTATGGCTTCAAGAAGCGTTACGGCAAGAGCTATGACGACGAGGCGGTCGAGGAGGTTTGCCAGACCATTCTGGCCCGCCGAGACGCCCGGATTTCTCCCTGACCTGGCCGCCCGGTGGGGCGGCCCTTTTTTCAGTTTCACCCTGACTTCCTGAAGGATATTCCCAATGATTGCCAGCTATGCCGACCTGATCCAGGCCGTCCACGAGCAGGACGAGCCCCAGCGCCTGCTGTTCGTTTTCTGCCGCGCCGAACTGCCCGATGACGCCACCGAGGAAGAAAAGGCCGGCTTCGAACAGGGTGAGGGCGGTGCCCTGACGCCGGTTATCTGCGTCGACAAGTCGCCCGATGAGGTAGAGGCCTTCCCGGCGCTGGTGGAGGAGTCGCAGCAGACCGGCCAGGCGTGGGACATGGTGTTCGTGGCGGCAATGTCGGGCCGTGGTGGCATTGCCCCGTCGTCGGATGAGGCCCAGCAGCCCCTGACTATGATGGTGGAATCCATACGGCTGGGGCATGTGGGGGGCTATCTGCCGCTGGACCGAAACGGGCACGCGGTTGACCTGGGTTGATGAATCACAGATTTGAAGGGAGCTTGGTCGTCAACTAATTATTCTGGAGTCCGGTCCACATTGAACAATATCAAGCCCGCCAACGTTGGCGACCGATAAGATGATTAACAGAAGCCAGTTTAACGAAGTCCTGAGCTGTGGAGTAAGTATGTCAGATCGCCGGTTTGCCCTGGTTGTTCGGTGGATGATCAGCGCTGTATGTTTTCTGCTGATTCTGGCTGGTGAATCGATGGCTGCCTCACTGGATAACTACGAGCCCATCAAGGCCAGGCAGGTTATTACCACCGCCTTTCCCGAGGCGGGCGAGATTCGCCCGCTGGAAGAGAACCGGGCCATCAAGGAAGTCTATGCCGGCGACAAGCTGCTTGGCTACACCTATCAGACCCTGGATTTCCTGCAGACCCCGGCCTACTCCGGCAAGCCCCTGGACGCCACCGTGGTGCTGGATACCGAAGGCGAGATTCGCGCCACCAAGGTCATTCACCATGACGAGCCCATCCTGCTGATCGGTATCCCCGAGCGCAAGATGCACGATTTTACCGACCAGTACACAGGCCTGGCGGCGGATCAGCGGGTGACCGTGGGTGGCAAGTCCTCGGAAACCCGTGTATCGGTGGATGGTCTCTCCGGTGCCACGGTGACCGTTATGGTCATCAACGAAGTCATCATGAAAAGCGCCCACCGTGTGGGCGTGGAGCTGGGCCTGGTGGAAGGCGCGGGTGATGCCCGTCCGCCCAAAGCCAATGTGAAAATGGATCAGTTCGAGCCGAAAGCCTGGCAGGAACTGGCCGGGGATGGCTCCATCCGTCGCCTGCTGCTGACCCGCGGCCAGGTGGATGACTCTTTCAGGGGCACCGAGGCGGAAGGCGTCGACACCACGCCTGCCGACGAGCGGAATGAGCCCTTTATTGATCTTTACACCGGCTATCTGAATGTGCCGACGATCGGCCGCAACCTGCTGGGGGAAAGCCAGTATGACTGGCTGATGGGTGAGCTGCAGGAAGGCGAACACGCCATCGCGGTGATGGCCAGCGGGGACTATTCCTTCAAGGGATCCGGCTATGTGCGTGGGGGTATTTTCGACCGGGTACAAATCCGCCAGTTCGGTGACACCTTCAACTTCCGTGACCTGGATTTCTATCGGCTCAGCGATGTCTACGCTGAAGGCATGCCGGAATTTTCCGAGATGGCCATCTTCATCGTACGCCAGCAATACAAGTTCGACCCGGGCACGGAGTGGGCGCTCGAGCTGACCGTGAAGCGGCAGACCGGCCCCCTGGACAGCGAGTTCGCGGTCTTCCCTCTGACCTACCAGCTGCCGGACCAGTACTACACCCGGCCGGAAGTGGAGCTGACCGAAGAGCAGTGGCTGGAAACCCAGCCCATGTGGGTCCAGGTCTGGTACCAGAAGAAGTTCCAGGTGGCTGTGCTGGGCGCCGGGCTGGTGTTCCTGCTGTTCATCCTGTTCTTCCAGGACTGGCTGGTGAAGAAGCCGAAGGTCACCCGCTGGATTCGTCACGCGTTCCTCACCTACACCCTGGTGTTTATTGGCTGGTACGCCCTGGGGCAGCTGTCGGTGGTCAATGTGCTGACGTTCGTGCACAGCCTGTTTGCCGGCTTCAAGTGGGAAACCTTCCTGATAGATCCGGTGATGTTTGTGCTCTGGGCCGTAGTGGCCGGCATCATCCTGCTGTGGGGTAGGGCGGTTTATTGCGGCTGGCTGTGCCCGTTCGGTGCCCTGCAGGAGCTGGTGAACGAGATTGCCCGCAAGCTGAAAGTGCCCCAGTACACGGTGCCCTTCCCGATCCACGAACGTCTGTGGGCGATCAAGTACATCATCCTGCTGGTGCTGTTCGGGGTGTCGCTGGATTCCATGGCCACTGCCGAGCAGCTGGCTGAAGTAGAACCCTTCAAGACGGCGATCACCCTGCGCTTCGACCGCAGCTGGCCTTTTGTGACCTACGCCGTGTTGCTGGTGGTGGTGAATATTTTCACCCGCAAGGTGTTCTGTCGCTACATGTGCCCCCTTGGTGCAGCCCTGGCCTTGCCCACCAAGGTGCGGGTGTTCGACTGGCTCAAGCGGCGCAAGGAATGTGGTAACCCCTGCCGCCTGTGCGAGAAGGAATGTGAGGTACAGGCCATACACCCGGACGGCACCATTAATTACCAGGAATGTCATTACTGCCTGGATTGCCAGATGACGTATTTCGACGACAACAAGTGTCCGCCACTGATCGTCAAACGCCGCGGCAAGCGCCGTGGCCAGAATTCACCGGGGCGGCCGGAGCAGATCCCGGTCACCCAGGTGAGCTGATGCAAGAAGAAAACAACCGCCAGAAAACGTACGGAGTGAATGCTATGAGTAAACGCAATGAGCTGGACAAGGCTACCCCGGCGCAGGCAGAAAATGGCCTGAGCCGTCGCCGCTTTATGGGCGCCGCTGCCCTTGCCGGTGTAGCTGGTGCCACAGGGCTTGGTAGCGCTGTAATGAGCCGGGAATCCTGGGCTGCGGCTGCCCAGGAAGCCAGGAACAAGGCCCACGTTGGCCCCGGCGAACTGGACGAGTACTACGGCTTCTGGAGCGGTGGCCACCAGGGCGAGGTCAGGGTGCTGGGCGTGCCTTCCATGCGCGAGCTGATGCGGATTCCGGTATTCAACGTGGATTCAGCCACCGGCTGGGGTATCACCAACGAGAGCAAGGAAATCCTTGGTGGTGATCGGCAATACCTGAACGGTGATTGCCACCACCCCCACATGTCCATGGACGATGGTCGCTACGACGGCAAATACCTGTTTATCAACGACAAGGCCAACAGCCGTATTGCCCGTATCCGTATGGATATCATGAAAACGGACAAGATCACCCATATTCCGAACGTTCAGGCGATTCATGGTCTGCGGCTGCAGAAAGTCCCCCGTACCAAGTACGTTTTCTGCAATGCGGAATTTGTGATCCCCCATCCCAACGATGGCAGCGATTTCAGTCTGGAGAACAGCTACACCATGTTTACCGCCGTTAATGCGGACACCATGGAAGTGGCCTGGCAGGTCATTGTGGACGGCAATCTGGACAACACCGATGCTGACTACACTGGCCGATACGCCGCCTCGACCTGTTACAACTCTGAAAAGGCCGTAGATCTTGCCGGCACCATGCGTAACGACCGCGACTGGGTGGTGGTTTTCAACGTTGATCGCATTGAAGCCGCCATTGAGGCCGGTAACTTCAAGACTCTGGGCGACTCAGAGGTGCCGGTGGTGGACGGCCGCGGCGATACCGAGGTGACCCGTTATATTCCGATTCCGAAAAACCCCCACGGCCTGAACACGTCGCCGGATGGCAAATACTTCATTGCCAACGGCAAGCTGTCTCCGACGGCATCCGTGATTCAGATCGACAAGCTGGACGATCTGTTCGACAACAAGATCGAGTTGCGTGACACGGTTGTGGCCGAGCCGGAACTGGGCCTTGGGCCGCTGCACACCACCTTTGATGGTCGTGGCAATGCCTACACCACGCTGTTTATCGACAGTCAGGTGTGCAAGTGGAACATTGCGGATGCCATCAAGTCCTACAACGGCGAAGATGTGAACTACATCCGCCAGAAGCTGGATGTGCACTATCAGCCTGGCCACAACCACGCGTCGCTGACCGAGTCCCGTGATGCCGACGGCAAGTGGCTGGTGGTGCTGTCGAAGTTCTCAAAGGACCGTTTCCTGCCGGTAGGCCCGCTGCATCCGGAGAACGATCAGCTGATCGATATTTCCGGCGAGGAGATGAAGCTGGTTCACGACGGTCCGGCTTTTGCCGAGCCCCACGACTGTATCCTGGTGCGCCGTGATCAGATCAAGACCAAGAAGATCTATGATCGTGACGATGCCTACTTTGCCAGCTGTCGTGAGCAGGCGGAGAAGGACGGTGTCAGTCTGGAGTCAGCCAATGAGGTGATCCGTGACGGTAACAAGGTTCGGGTATACATGACCTCTGTGGCGCCGCAGTACGGTATGACCGAGTTCAAGGTGAAGGAAGGCGATGAGGTGACGGTTTACGTGACCAACCTGGATACCATTGAGGACGTGACTCACGGCTTCTGTATGGTGAACCATGGTGTGAGCATGGAAATCAGCCCTCAGCAGACCGCCTCCGTGACCTTTACAGCCGGCAAGCCCGGGGTGTACTGGTACTACTGTAACTGGTTCTGCCATGCGCTCCATATGGAGATGGGTGGCCGGATGCTGGTTGAGAAGGCCTGATTAGTATCTTTTTGCTTTATTGGGGCCCGCTACCTGGGCCCCAGCTTTTTTCCTTGGGAGTAACAACCCAAGTGGAGAGCACTTTCCAGAACACGCTCCTTCCGGCACTTCCCTGTGTTGCTCGGGCTCCGCCATCCATGGCTCCGCACGGTTCTGGAAAGTGCTCTCCACTTGGCTTGCCAAGCATTGGGCATAACCCGCTGAACGACCTCCAGAGACTATTTGATGTATAGACAATCGCGTTATGGAGTGGCCCTGACAGTCGCTCTGTTTGCGTTGACCGCGAATGCGGACCTGCAGGAAGACCTGGATGCGCTGGAGCCTGGTGCATCGTTTGAGCTGCCCCCGGAACAGATCTCGCCGCTGGACATTAATGTGGCCGGTGTGACGATTGCCTGTGCGCCGGAGACGGTGATTGATGGAAGTGGTTCCGGAAATGCCGTTGATATTACCGCGCCGGGGGTGACGCTCCGTGGTTGTGAGATTCGCAACTGGGGGGAGGATCTGAATGAGCTGGATGCGGGAGTTTTTGTGGCACGGGAGGCGAAGGGCTCCGTGGTTGAGGGCAATCGCCTGCAAGGGCCGGCCTTTGGTATCTGGCTGGACGCCACACCGGATGTAACGGTGCGGGATAACGTGATCCGGGGGGAGACGCGTTTGCGGTCCCAGGACCGGGGTAACGGGATTCATCTGTTCAATACCACCGGGGCGCTGGTCGAGGGGAATGATATCCGCCAGACCCGGGATGCCATCTATATCGAGACTGCCAACAAGAATACCATTCGGGGCAATACCATGGCGGACCTGCGCTATGGGATCCATTACATGTACTCGATGGACAATCGGCTCGAGGACAACGTCACCCGCAATACCCGCACCGGCTATGCCCTGATGCAGAGCAAGCGGCTGACGGTGATCAATAACCGCTCGGAGAATGACGAGAACTACGGCATTCTCATGAATTTCATTACCAACTCGACCCTGCGCGGCAATGTGGTGACCGGGGTGTCCCAGCAGCAGCGGGGCGGTGTGGCCGTTTCCGGGGCCGAAGGCAAGGCGGTGTTTATCTACAACTCGCTCTATAACACCTTCGAGAACAATATGTTTGCCAACAGCAATGTGGGTATCCACCTGACTGCGGGTTCCGAGGAAAACGAGGTGTTCGGCAACGCGTTTGTGAACAACGAGCGCCAGGTGAAGTATGTGGCTACCCGCACCCAGGAATGGTCGAAGGACGAACGCGGCAACTACTGGAGCGACTACCTGGGCTGGGACCGGAACCAGGACGGGCTGGGTGATGTGCCCTATGAGCCCAACGATAATGTGGACCGGCTGCTGTGGACCTATCCTGAGGCCCGCATCCTGATGCACAGCCCGGCGGTGGATACCCTGCGCTGGGTGCAGGAAGCCTTTCCGGTGGTCAAGGCGGCCGGCGTTACCGATTCCTATCCATTAATGCGCCCTCCTGAAACCCTTCGTGCGGAGATGCCATGAGCTGTTTTCGTCTTGAAAACGTGAGCTATCGCTATAGCAAGAGTCCCGTTCTGACCGGCATCGACCTGAGTCTTGAGCCGGGGGAAATACTGGGTCTGTTTGGCCACAATGGGGCCGGCAAGACCACGTCCATCAAGCTGATTCTGGGGCTGATGACGCCTCAGCAGGGCACAGTGTCGGTGCTGGGTGGCCAGGCCGGGGATCCGGAGGTAAGCCAGCATATCGGTTATCTGCCGGAGAACGTGATGTTCTATCCGCAACTGACCGGTCGCGAGATTCTCACCCATTTCGCCCGCCTGAAAGGCGCACCGCTTTCCCAGGTGCCCACCCTGCTGGAACAGGTGGGGCTGGGGGATGCCATGGCGGCGAGGGTGAAAACCTATTCCAAGGGCATGCGCCAGCGTCTTGGTCTGGCCCAGGCGCTGTTGGGTAAGCCAAAACTGCTGATGCTGGATGAACCCACGGTGGGACTGGATCCGGTGGCCACGGCAGACCTTTATCGCCTGCTGCGCCGCCTGCGGGATGAAGGCACCGGCATTGTCCTGTGTTCCCATGTGCTGCCGGGGGTTGAGCCCTACATCGACCGTGCTGCGATACTCACCGAGGGCATGCTCAAGGCGGCAGGAAACCTGTCTGCATTGCGCCGCCAGGCCAGCATGCCGGTAACCTTGACGGTCGCCCCGGCCAATGGTGACGGTCATCTGGCTTCCGTTGCGGAAGCTGCTGGCCTGAGTGCCAGTACATCCGTGATGGAAAACGGCAGTCTCCGGATCGAAGTGCCGGCGGACAGCAAAATGGCGATGATTCGCCGCTTGCTGGCCACCGGTGAAGTGCGGGATCTTGGCGTTGTCGAACCCACCCTGGAGGACATCTACGTGCACTTTATCGGGTCTGGTGGCCTTGCCCACCGGGGAGGTGCCCTGTGAACGGGATCTGGACCATTGCCCGCAAGGAGCTGGCGGACAGCCTGCGTAACCGCTGGCTAGTCGCCATTTCCATTATCTTCGCCATCCTCGCACTGGGCATCGCCTGGTTCGGTGCGGCCGCCTCAGGCACGGTGGGTTACGCTTCCACGCCGGCAACCATAGCCAGCCTGGCCAGTCTGGGCATCTTCCTGATTCCGCTGATTGCCCTGCTGCTGGCCTACGATGCCATCGTCGGTGAGGAGGAGGGCGGCACCCTCCTGCTGCTGATGACCTACCCGCTGAGCCGGGGCCAATTGCTGTTCGGCAAGTTCCTGGGCCATGGTCTGACCCTGGCACTGGCGACCCTGATCGGCTTTGGCGTGGCAGGCGTCGCTATTGCGCTGCTGGTGGACGATGTGGCCATTGGCACCCTGGCGGAGGCCCTGTTCCGGTTCATCCTGTCCACAGTGCTGCTGGGATGGGGCTTTATTGCCCTGGCCTACCTGATCAGCGTCCGGGTCAGCGAGAAGCCCCTGGCTGCGGGCCTCGCCCTGGCGATCTGGTTCTTCTTTGTGCTGATCTTTGACCTGGTGCTGCTGGGCGTTCTGGTTGCCAGTGAGGGCAAGCTGAACCCGGATCTGCTGCCCTGGCTGTTATTGCTGAACCCCACGGATATCTACCGTCTGCTCAACATTGTGGCATTTGAGGGCGGGGCACAATTGACCGGGGTGCTGAGCCTGGGATCCGACCTGCCTATGGGGCCTGCCGGGCTGTGGGCCGCGCTGGTGGTCTGGTTTGCTGTTCCCCTGGCGGGTGCCTGGGCGTTGTTCCGTAACCGTCGTATCTGATCGGAGTCTTTTGATGAAAAGGTTATCCACTGTTCGTGCCATATTGGTCATGGCTTTGGCCCTGTTCCTGGTTGCCTGTTCTGAATCGGAAGAAGTCACCCGGGCGAAGCCTGACCCGGTCCATTTCGAGTCCGGCGATGAGTGCCATGTGTGTGGCATGGTGATTACCCGGTTCCCGGGGCCCAAAGGTGAGGCCATCGCCGGCAAGGAAGAGCAGGCGCGGAAGTTCTGCTCCACCCGGGATATGTTCTCCTGGGTGCTTCAGCCGGAAAACGTGAACCGTGACCATGTGCTATACGTGCACGATATGGCCGATACCGAGTGGCAGGCGCCCGATGATGCGGCACTGATCGATGCCCGCGAGGCATTTTATGTGGTCGGGTCTGAGCGCAGCGGTGCTATGGGCCCTACGCTGGCGTCCTTTGCCGAGAAGTCAGCGGCTGAGGCGTTTGCCACGGAATTCGGGGGTGAGGTTGTGGCCTTTGCAGATGTGACTATGGAGCATCTGAGTTCCGGCGGTGGGATGTCGTCCGGGATGGGTGGTTCTCATTCCATGTAGGCCTCTCTATCTTTATGTTGTTCAGGCCTGTTGGTTTGGGTGGAGGTCAGCACCCCCGGCGGCACCGAACCCTGACCGGGTTGCGCTGGCCGCCCCAATCAACTGCTGGTCTTGTCCCTGGTGTGCCTATTCTGTGCGGTGACCAGTCGAACTATCCCCGCCAGTCTTGTAGCTGGCGCCATGCTCCCGCAAGTACTCCCGGATCATCTGCCGCACCACCTGTGACGGGGTGAGATCCTGTGAGGCGCAGAGTTGCTCGAACGCCTTCTTCTTGTTCGGGTCGATCAGCAAGGTCAGCCGCGCCGTCTTCTTTTCCACCTCTCGTCTCCTGTCTGTTTTATTAACATCTGACGTTAATGTTTTTGGTCGGTTCCGGCAATGTGGGAGTCGCCGGGATAATTTGCATAAGATAATAACCACATGTTAATGTAATTAACATAGTTTGCTTTCGAATTATCGGGTATCGGCTATCTTTAGTGCCGGGTGTCCGTTTTCCCTGGAGAGGTTTCCTGTCATGGCGCGTCAACGATTTCCGGTCAGTCTTCCCGGTATTGCCACCGGGCTTCGTGGGGCATTGCGGGAAGGTTATGGGGCGGCGGAACTGCGCCAGGATGTGATGGCCGGGATGACGGTGGGAACGGTAGCCGTGCCCCTGTCCATGGCGCTGGCCATCGCCACCGGGGTGCCGCCCCAGCATGGGCTTTATACCGCCATTGTGGCCGGAGCCATCATTGCGCTGACCGGGGGTGCACGTTTTAACGTTTCCGGGCCGACGGCGGCTTTCGTGGTCATCCTGTTTCCCATTGTTCAGCAATACGGACTGGGCGGGCTGTTGATTGCCACCATGATGGCCGGGTTGCTGCTCGTAGCCCTCGGGCTCGCGCGTATGGGGCGGTTGATCCAGTTTGTTCCCTATCCGGTGGTGCTTGGCTTTACCGCCGGTATTGCCGTAGTGATTGCCATGTTGCAGGTGCCGGATTTTCTGGGGCTGACCACAGGACCCATGGGTGAGCATTTCACCGAGAATATCGGGATTATCCTGTCGTCCTTCCCGACACTGGAACCGTTTGAGTTCGGTATCGGTGTATTTACCCTGGCCCTTATGCTGCTCTGGCCGAAACTGGGCATACCGGTGCCCGCGCCGCTCGTGGGCCTTGTTGCCGGTGGATTGGCAGCGTGGGGTGTTAACGCCATGTTCGGAAGCGACGGTGCACAGGCCGTGGAGACCATTGCCTCCCGCTTTACCTGGGAGGCCGGTGGCGAGTCCGGGCAGGGGATTCCCCCGGTGTTGCCTACGTTGATAGCGCCCTGGAAGTTGCCCGGTCCGGACGGGCAGTCTCTCGTGCTGAGTTTCGACCTGTTCCGGGCACTCCTGGGGCCGGCGTTTGCCATTGCCATGCTGGGGGCGATCGAATCCCTGCTGTGCGCCGTGGTGGCTGACGGGCTGACCCGGACCCGTCACGACCCGGATGCGGAGTTGATTGGCCAGGGGCTGGGTAATATTGCAGCGCCCCTGTTCGGTGGTATCACCGCTACCGCGGCGCTGGCCCGAACTGCAACGAGCATTCGTAGTGGCGCCCGGTCGCCGGTCGCGGCACTGGTTCATGCCGTGGTTGTACTTCTCTCCGTAGTGGTGCTCGCCGGGGTGCTTGGTCTGGTGCCTATGGCAGCGCTGGCAGCACTGTTGTTCATTGTCGCCTGGAATATGAGTGAGGCACGGCACTTTGTTCATACCCTGCGTTCAGCACCTGCCGGCGACGTGGTGATCCTGGTGACCTGCTTCGGTCTGACCGTGCTGTTCGACATGGTGCTGGCGGTGGCCGTGGGGGTAGGGCTGGCGGCAGCGCTGTTCATCCGGCGGATGGCTTTGCTTACCCGGACGGAGCCGGCCGGGGCGGACCATCATCCGTCGCTGGATGGTTTGCCGGCGTCGGTCACCGTCTACGATATCAATGGTCCCCTGTTCTTCGGTGTTGCAGAGACCGCCCTGCGATCGCTGCATGCGGTCGACCCCAGGGTTCGCACGGTTATCCTGGATATGCACGATGTGCCCAGCATGGATGGCACGGCCCTGGTTGCCATGCGTTCACTGATGGAAGAGATGCAGCGGCAGGGCGTGAGCCTGGTTCTCACCGGGTTGCCGGCAAGGATCATTGTGAAGTTACGGCGTGCGGGCGTGCGCAAGCAGTTGGGCGTGCTGACTTATGCGCGCACGCTTGATGAGGCCCGGGCCATAGCGCTGCGCTGGGCAGTCCGGGAGTCCTGAGTGTGGTTCAACCGCCGGTCATGTTCATGAAGCGCAGAATCTGAACATCGCCGTTCAGGTCGAAGTGATGCTTCTCGGGCTTCAGTTCCATGGCGTCGATAATGGTCTGGCGCAGTTTGTCGTCGGTCACCGGGTTACCCCGCAGCACGCGCCGCAGATCCACCGAGTGCTCATTGCCGAGGCACAGCAACAACCGGCCTTCAACGGTTACCCGAACCCGGTTGCAGGTGGAGCAGAAGTTGTGGGAATGGGGTGAAATGAACCCGACCCGGGTCTTGCTGCCGGGCATCCGGTAGTAGCGGGCCGGGCCGCCGGAATCGTCTGTGGCCGGTACCAGCTCGTGGTGCTGACGGATCATGTTCCGCACCTCGTCGCTGCTGCAGAAGGCCACGGCCCGGTCATGCTCGGTGATCTCCCCCAGCGGCATCTCCTCGATAAAGGTGATGTCGATTCCCTTGCGCCGGGCGAAGTCCACCAGGTCCGGCACTTCCTCGTCGTTGCGGCCCTTGAGCACCACCGTGTTGAGCTTGATGCCCCGGAAGCCGGCCTCACGGGCGGCGTCGATGCCGTCCAGCACCTGCGACAGGTTGCCGGTGCGGGTAATGCGCCGGAACTTGTCGGCATCCAGCGAATCCAGACTGATGTTGAGGCGGTGCATGCCCGCCCGGCGCAGGTCCTCCGCCATGGTGGGCAGCTGGCTGCCGTTGGTGGTCATGGCAAAATCCCGCAGGCCGTAACTGCCGATTTCCTTCACCAGCTCCAGGATATCCCGTCGTACCAGTGGTTCACCACCGGTCAGGCGGATCTTCTCGGTACCCAGTTCGGTGAAGGTGCGGGCCAGCCGGGCAATTTCCTCCAGGGTGAGCACCTGCTGTCGGGGCAGGAACGTCATATCCTCGGCCATACAGTAGACACAGCGGAAATCACACCGGTCAGTGACAGACAGGCGCACGTAGTTCACGGTGCGGCCAAAGCGGTCAGTCAGCTTGGAGTGGGGCATGCAGTAATCCTGTCGTTTTGCCGTGTGGGTGTTCACCAGAGTGTCCCGTTTGGTCAATTCGCTGATCTACTGAGCCACTGAGAGCCTTGAGAGCAAGGCGCGGTGGCGAAGGGTTGGCGGCCGGCGCTCCGGTGGTTCCAAATCGAGTCAGCGCAACGCGGCTATCAAGGCTCTCAGTGGCTCCCGAAGGGCGCGACGCTGGGGCCTCTGGCCGGTGTTGCCAGCCCTTGATGTGGAACCACCACACCTGCGGACTGGCGCCTTGGCCAGAGGGCCCCAGCGTCACGCAGTAGGTCAGCGAATTAACCAAACGGGACACTAGCATAGTCCAAGTATGACAAATCGGCCCGTGAAATCCGATACCCCAGCGGGAGTATACCAGGCAGCGCTGTAAACGTTGCCCGACGCGGTGTCAGCCGGCGGTCCTTTCGGTGACGCGGGCAAAGAGCACGTCGTTCTCCAGCCCGATATGATTGGACAGGTCATCGCGGAATGCTGCTATACCCCGGTAAAGCCGTTGCCAGCTGCCGCAGGCGCCCTCCGGCAGAGTCAGGTTGTTGGTGAGTTTGGCCAGCTCATTGAGGGCTGCGGCGTGCTCTTCGTGCTCACTCTGCATGACGGCTATGGGGCCGCCCGCCATGGCGCCCATGCCGCGGGTAATCATGGGGAAGAGGATCTGCTCCTCCTTGGCCATGTGGGTTTCGAGCTCTTCCTGCATTTGCCGAAGGTGGGCGGCCAGGCCGGCCGGGCACTCGGTGTGACCGCCGTGCACCCGCTCCACCCGTTCCGACAGCTGTATCAGTTCCGGCAACTGGTCCCGGTGCGTGTCATGGAATCGGGTAAGGATGTGCTCAATCAGCTCTTCGGTGCTGGCCTGTGTGATGTCGTTACTCATGATAAGTCTCCTCGGAAAGGAATAAAGACCGTCCCTTCCGTGGGGTGAAAGTCTCTTTTTGGGTTGGAACTGCGTGCGTACTGCCGGCCAGTCTGTGGCGGATGGTCAACGTGTCAGCGTAAAGAAGTATGCCGCATCCTTATTAAAGATGTAAGCATAATGTATGTAAAATAGGGGGGTCCCTGGGGTGTTGGTAGGCTCTGATCAGGGATTTCAGGCTTCACTCGCTACAAGACTGCCCTTATAGAGTCATATTGGTTGAATCTTATCCGGGGTTGTGGTTTATTAGATATAAAGTACATAAATGTTTTGGGGGTCGAGATGACAGAGCGGGATCGGTTTATGGAAAACCTGCTGCGCTTCGCTAACGCTGCCCTGGCGCTAAGTGTGTTGGCGACCTTGGCGACGGTGGTGCTTGCCTATCCCCTGGCCGATAGCCTGTCCATGCCGGCGCAGATAGGGGCCCACATTGCCACGTTGATTTTTGCGACGACACTCAAGCTTTCGTATGTCACCAGGTTGGTTTCACTCCGTAGTCTGGGGAGACCTGTTCATTGAAATGCGGTAAAATGGTTGCCTTTGCGACCGAATGTCGCACGGCAAAGCGACCTTGGTCAGGCACCCTATAGCGAGCTGGCGGCTTCAGGTCGTCCTGGCTCACGTTGTCACGAGCGCGGCGGCTTGCGGAGAAAAGCAACATGGAAAAAACCGCTTACCGGGTTCTTGCGTATATAAGTCTGAGTCTCGGGGTTGCCGGTATCGCGCTGCCGCTGTTGCCAACCACGCCGTTTGTACTGCTCGCGGCATGGTGCGCAAGTCGGAGTTCGCCGGCCTTCGCGGCGTGGCTGCACGAGCATCAGACCTTTGGTCCTGTGATTCGCAACTGGCGTGATAAGCGTGCCGTTCCGTTGCAGGCAAAATGGCTGGCTGGCGCCATGTTGCTGTTCAGCTGGGTGGTGCTGTGGTGGTCAGGTTTGCCAGCGGCAGCACTCGTTCTGACTGGCGTGTTTTTTATGGGCCTGGTGGCGTTTCTGTTTACGCGCCCAACGGCATGAAGTGGCGGGGGTGCGCCCCTGACAATAAGGGTTCAGGAGTCCCAGATGCATATTACCCGTTACACGGATTACTCATTGCGAGTACTGATCTACCTGTCCATGCAGCGGGATCGGCTCTCTACCATCCAGGAGATTGCAGACAGCTACCAGATCTCCAAGAACCACCTGATGAAAGTGGTGCACCAGCTTAACAAGAAGGGCTACATCGAAACGGTTCGTGGCAAGAGTGGCGGCATGCGCCTTCACCGCGAGCCCAGCACGATCAATATCGGCGTGCTGGTGCGGGAGACCGAGCAGGACCTGAATCTGGTGGAGTGCTTTTCGTCGGAAGGGCACTGCGCCATTTCACCGGTGTGTGGTTTGAAGGGAGCGTTCAACCATGCCCTCAAGGCGTTCCTGGAAGCCCTCGATGAGTACACCCTGGAGGATGTGTTGCCCGACCGCCACCGCCCTCAGTTGTTACGATTGCTTCAGATCGCCTGACTGGTGCCCGCGCACAGTAAAAAGCCCGGCCGGAGAATTCATCGGCCGGGCTTTTTTGTGGCCGGAAAACGGCCTACTCGGAAACGGCCTTGTACAGTGAGCGCTTGGGCTTGGCCATAACGCGTTGCACCATGGGCTCGAAAAATTCCAGGGGCAGGATTTCCCCATCCGGGTTGAAGGCCGGAGAATCGTACTTGCTGACGAACTCCAGGGTACGCTCGTAGTAGGGGTGATCCCGGTACTGCTCTCGCAGATTGCGATCCATGCCCAGGTGGTGGAAGAAATAATAGCCCTGGAAGATGGCGTGGTGTTTCACCATCCAGTGGTTCTCTTCCGATACAAAGGGTTCCAGGATGGCTGCAGCGATGTCCGCGTGATTGAACGTACCGAGGGTATCGCCAATATCGTGAAGCAGGGCGCAGACTACGTACTCCTCGTCTTTGCCGTCCCGATAGGCAAAGGTGGCGGTTTGAAGGCAGTGGGTCAGACGGTCCACCTGGAAGCCACCGAAGTCACCGTCCAGTAGCTTAAGGTGTTCGAGGATACGGTCCGGGTGGCCTTTGGCAAAGTCGCGGAAGCAGCTGCCAATCTTCTCCCAGTCTTCCTGGGTGCTTTCTTTCATATCCGAGAAGGTGGCGCGATCACGGGCGCCTGCGGTCATGTCATTCATGTCTGAACTCCCCATCAGCAGACCTTATTGTGGTTGTTTTGTGAAACCGTTTTGACCAGTCTACGCTCGCCAGGGGGCAGAAATCCATAATCCTGTCCGAGATCGGGCGGGCAACTTTGTAACGAATCTTCCGAACCGACATCAAATTATCGTCATTCCAGTGATACCCCGATGGACAACAAGCTGCACCACGGGAACGGACCCGTCAGGGGCCTGGCTATAGGCTGGACACTGACCATTTGAATCCTGTAATTAATAAACACCTACTCCAATACCCTTTAACGAAGCAACTGGCATTAACATATAATGTGTAGCCTTAAGGTCCATAAAATAATTATTGATAATTAGCTTCATTCCATTAATGTAATATCCGCTAGCGTCAGGGGATTTGACACGTTGTATGGTCAATGGCTCATTGGGATTTCTTAAGCTGCTGTTATGGCGGCATTAATGATGCTTTAGCTGTAACGGGTCTGCTGCTGGGCGACCCACGTATGGGTGAGTCTGGGTCAGATGAGGGGGTTGCATGGGGTGGAGAATACCTGAGGCTGTGAAAGCCAGAAGCGGAGAGGCGCAGGCCAGTGAGAGGGTTGATCCTTTCAGTATCTGCCGTATTTCTTCTTCAGTAAAAGAGCTTGATAAGTCCGGTGTTCTGTTTATGGAGGGCGATCCGGCACAACATGTCTATGTAGTGAAAAGTGGGTTGTGTTTCAGCTTTCGCTACCACGAGGATGGCCGCCGGCAGATTATTGACCTGGCCTTTCCAGGCGATTTTGTGGGCCTTGAGGCGTTGACCCAGGAGCAATTCGTCAGTGGCCTGTCTGCACTTACCCCGGCGGAACTGGTGGCTTACCCCGTGGACGACTTCACCCAACGCTGTTATGCGGAAGCGGCCCTGTCCAGGACCCTGGTGGAATGTATCGCCCGTGAGCAGGTCATTCTGACAAAACGCCTGGTCGGGGTAGCCCATAGCTCGGCGAGCCAGCGAATTGCGCATTTTCTCCTGGAGGTTCGGGTCAGGGCGCTCACGGCCAGCGAGCTGCATCCGGTGGGTGCCGGTGCTGAAAACCACTGCCTGCTTTCAGACTGTGGCGCCTTTACTCTCAATCTTCCGCAGGCGGTTATTGCTGATACGCTCGGACTGAGCATTGTTCATGTGAGTCGTACCCTGAGCAAGCTCAAGGACGATGGCCTGATTGAAGATTCCCCCGCCGGGCTTCGATACATGAATGTGGACGGGTTGAAGGCGGTTGCGCAGTGGGAGGGGCTGGCCCCCTGGTTTGAGGCCAGCTAATCAATCAAACTCGACACCTGTGTTAAGGCACACTGGCGCCCGGATCAGAACTCGAAGGTCACGCCGCCGATAACACCGGGTTCGCCGTCATACACATCAAGTTCGGCAAACAGTTTGAAATCCGGCTCAAGCGCATAGCGGGCGGTGCCGGTAAAGCCAACATAGTCCAGGTCGCCGGTAATCACGCGCCCACCGATACCCAGTTCAAGGTCATTGTTGACCTGGTGCCGGATGCCGGCCCGGAAGCCGAGTCCGGTGTCATCCACATCGCCGCCCCGGTCCCACTCGTATTCCTGGTACTCGGCCGTCAGGCCACCCCAGATATCGGTGTTCCGGTCCAGGCCGTGACGGAGGCCGCCACCAGCATGCAGGGCAGTGAGGTCGACATCGTCAGTGAGGAATTTCAGCCCGCCGAAGGCGAAGATGTTTTCGTTCAGCGCCACCGAACCCCGGGTGTCCAGGCCAATAAAATCCTGGGACTCGAAATCCGGATAGAAGGCGAAGCCGCCCTCCAGATAGTTGTAGCTCAGCGTTTCCGCGATTGAAGCAGTGGGGAGGAGGAGGGCGGCAGCTGCCAGCCCGCGAAGTCCGTTATTCATAGAAGATCCTCGGATTCATCGGTTTCCAGTATTACAGGCGTTCCCACCCGGTTTCCCGTCGGGAATTGATGCCGAGATTAACAGAGCAAGGGGGACTGGTTGGCGACAAATTGGTAATGAAGCCAGTGACCCGGGGTGGCGCCCGGGAGCTGGGTTATTGATGTGAAGCAGGCTCACAGTCGGGATGATATGGTAATGTGAGCGAATACGTAGTGCTGACTAAGGACCCTGAAAAATGACAACAAAGTATCTCCTTGACGAAACCCGCATGCCCAAAAGCTGGTACAACATCCAGGCGGACTTCCCCGAGCCGATGGCACCGGTGCTTCACCCGGCAACCAAACAGCCGGTGGGCCCTGCGGACCTCGAGCCCCTGTTTCCGAAAGCCCTGATCGAGCAGGAAGTCAGCACCGAGCGGGAAATCGAGATCCCCGAGCCCGTGCAGGAGGTTTATCGTCTCTGGCGTCCGGCGCCCCTGTACCGGGCCCATGGCCTGGAAAAGGCACTGGGTACGACCGCGAAAATCTTCTACAAGTATGAGGGCGTCAGCCCTGCTGGCAGCCACAAGCCCAACACGGCCATTCCCCAGGCCTTCTATAACAAGCAGGAAGGCATCAACCGCCTGACCACTGAAACCGGGGCCGGGCAATGGGGCACATCGCTGGCCTTTGCCGGTTCCCTGTTCGATATGGACGTGAACGTCTTCCAGGTCCGGGTCTCCTACGACCAGAAACCCTACCGCCGTGCGGTGATGGAAACCTACGGGGCGAAGTGTGTTGCTTCACCCTCTGAGATGACCGAGTTCGGACGCAAGGTGCTGGCGGAGAACCCCCTCCATACCGGCAGCCTGGGTATTGCCATCTCGGAAGCGGTGGAGCTGGCGGTGCAGGACCCCAACACCAAGTACGCCCTCGGGTCGGTGCTGAACCATGTGCTGGTGCACCAGTCGGTCATCGGGCTGGAAGCCATGGAGCAGATGGAAATGGCTGACACCTGGCCGGATGTGATTGTGGGCTGTACCGGCGGTGGTTCCAACTTTGCCGGCATCGCCTTCCCGTTTATGGGCCACGCCCTCCGTGGCGGCGAAAGCCCCAGGATTGTGGCGGTGGAGCCTTCCGCCTGCCCGACCCTGACCCGTGGCAAATTTGCCTACGATTACGGCGACACCGCCCACATGACGCCGCTGACCAAGATGCATACCCTCGGGTCCAGCTTTACGCCACCGGGCTTCCACGCCGGCGGCCTGCGTTATCACGGCATGGCGCCGATGGTGTCCCACGCCAAGGAGTTGGGCCTGTTCGAAGCCACGGCCTACACCCAGCGGGAATGCTTTGAAGCCGGCGTGCTGTTCGCCCGGGCAGAGGGCATCGTGCCCGCACCGGAAGCCAACCATGCGGTCAAGGGGGCGATCGAGGAAGCGCTGCGATGCAAGCGGGAAGGTACCTCGGAAACCATCCTGTTCAATCTTTGCGGCCATGGCCACTTCGATATGGCGGCCTATACCTCGTACTTTGCCGGTGAGCTGGGGGATTACGAGTACGACGACGCCGAGCTGGGCATGGCCTTGTCGGGTTTGCCAAGTGTGTGACGGCCTGACTGGCTGGTAGGGAATAACACAAAGCCCGCCAGATGGCGGGCTTTGTCTTTTGGGGCCGGGTGTCAGAAGGTGTAGGAGACCTTGGCCTGCACTGAACGCTCCGCCCCGACCCAGCAGTTCAGCTCGTCGAAGCAGGTGTAGTATTCCTCGTTGAAGAGGTTGTTCACGGACAGTCCCACCTCAGTCCCGGTCAGATCTGATGCCAGATGCCTGAGGTCGTATGTCAGGGCCAGGTCGACCAGGTTTACCTCGGGTACTTTACCGGCCGTGTTGGCGGCATTGACCTGCGACTCACCGATGTGGCGAACGCCAGCACCCAGTGTCAGACCTGCCGCATCGCCATCATAGAAAGTGTAGTCCGCCCAGGCAGAGAGCAATTGTTCAGGAACCCATACCGGCGTCTTTCCTTCCAGGCCAGAGTTGTCTTCGGTCACTTCCATATCCTGGTAGGTGTAAGCCAGCGACAGCATCAGGTTGTCGGTGGGCTGGCTGGAGGCTTCCACCTCGACGCCCCGCGAGCGTACCTCGCCGGCCTGAACCTTGTCATAGGCAGTGCCGTTTGGGTCACGGGTCGGGACGTTTTCCTTCACGACCTGGAAGAGTGCGACATCAATTCTGTGACGGTTATTCGCTGATGTGAACTTGCTGCCCACTTCGAATTGCTTGCCGGTAGAAGGATCAAACTCGTTGCCGTTACGGTCACTGCCTTCCAGGGGCTCAAAACTTTCAGCGTAGTTCACGTAGGGAGACACCCCGTTGTCGAACTCGTACAGGGCCCCAATGCGGTATGACCAGTTGTCCTGCTCCAGCTCATTGTCGACCCTGGCGCCGTACTTGGTGCCTTCCTCGGTGCCCCTGAAGTCGTCCCAGCGTGCACCGCCGATCAGTACCAGTTGGTCGATGCGGATCTGATCCTGCAGGTAGATACCGAGCTGCCGTTTGGAGAGCTCGAAGTCCGAAGTGTAAGCGGTACCGCTCAGATTCATGTCGGGGTCGATCTGAGTATGGTCAGGGTTGTAAAGGTCAATGGCGGGCGCTGCGGCATCTTCATAGGCGATATCGGAATCGAGCTTGATGTAGTCCACGCCCATCAACACGTTGTGTGACAAGGCGCCGGTCTTGAAGCGGCCTGAAAGTTGATTGTCCACGGTAAAGCCGGTGGTCGCCTCATCGGTAAGGTAGGCCCTGCGGTAGAGGGTGCGGTTGTCAGCGTCCAGTGCGGTGCTGTAGGTATTGGACTGATACGCGTCGGCATCGGTGAATCGGAAGTTCTGGAGGAAATTCCAGTCGTCGTTGAAGTTGTGGTTGATCTTGTAGCCTGCCATCAGCACTTCCTTGTCGAACTCGTTCCAGTTCGCGTCGCCGGAGAAAGCATCCTGGTCCAGGTGGCCGTTGGGGTTATCCTTGAACAGGGTGGAGGCGGGCACGGTGGTGTACATGCCCATTTCCGGGTCTTTCTGGTAATACAGGTTTACGTTCAGCAGTGTGTCGTCCGTGATCTGCCAGTCCACGGAGGGGGCGAACAGGTAGCGCTCTTCCTTCGTGGTCTCTGCCTGACCATCCTTGTCACGGCCCAGTGCGACCAGGCTGTAGGACAGGTCGCTATCACCAATCCGACCCGTGCTCTCGAAGGATGCCTGCTTCAGGTCCTGGGTGCCGCCTGAGAGTTCAACCCGGTTGAAAGATTCGGTAGAGGGACTCTTTCCGATCAGGTTCACCATGCCGCCCGGTGGCATGCTGCCGTACAGGGAAGATGTGGGGCCGCGGAAGACCTCCACCTGTTCCACCGCAATCAGGTCGACCTGGGGCTGTAGGTTCCAGTCGTTGTAGAGCAGCTGCAGGCCGTCGTAGTAATTCTGATAGTTGATGAAGCCGCGGATACTGAACAGGTCCAGTCGGTTGATCGCGCCGCCCCGCAGCTCGGTATTCACCCCCGGGGCATAGCGAAGCGCCTCGGCCACGGACTCGGCGCCCCGCATGTCCAGTGCTGTCTGGTCAACGACGGTAATGCTCTGGGGTGTTTCATCTGGTTCCAGTGCGGTTTTCGTCGCAGTGTTCCGGTAGGTGTCACTGTAGACCGTCAATGGCGCCAGTTCTGTGCCTTGGCTGCTGTCCTGGGCCAGTGCGAAGTTACCGGAAGCGGCTGTACTGGCGATGGCCAGCGAGAGCAGCGAACGATGGAAGAACGTCTTGGTGGGCATGAACATGTCCTGCATTGCGATGAAAATGGGCGCACGCGATCGCTGTGCGCGTTATGAGAATCATTCGCATTATAATCTGGTTGACAGGCGTTCACTTAACCATTTGGTGCATGGGTCGCGTTCTGTTCCCGGCGGCGCGGATGGGAACCCAGTATTCCACCGAGATGTGGTTGCCCGGAATGTTCTGGCGAGCGCCGGCGGGGTAGATTTCGAGGTCAAAGCCGTAGCAGCCCTGATAGCCGGAGGCTGGCAGCCACTGGTTGAGGAACCACGACAGGGTTTGCTCAAGGCCGGCGACAGGGCCCTGGAAAGGGACCACCGCGTATTCCTGCGGCGGCACCGTCAAGCGGGGCAGTGGCGGGTGGTCGCGCCAGGCCGCGGCTTCCACGCAGGCCCAGTAGGGGAAGCAGTGATCACCCCCATCGCCGGACACATCCATGACGCCCAGCCTGGCGGCATCTTCCGGAAGACTGTGGCGGGTGCCGAGGCGCCGCCACAGGTCCGGTACCCGCTGGGCAAAGTCCGGCGTGGGCGAATAGATACCGTGGATCTGGCAGGACAGTCCGATAACATCAAACGCCGGCCGGGACTCCACCCGTATGCGGGTCCGGTAGGGGCTATCGGACGTGGGCGGGGCAGGTAGTGGTGATACGGGTATGGGCGCCCGAAGGTGGCAGCGGAGTCCCCGGTTGCGATACTGTCCGGGGGAGCAGCCAAAGTACTGACGGAAACTGCGACTGAAACTGATATCGGACTCGAAACCGCAGGACAGGGCGATATCGAGTTGGCGGTCACCCGTACAGAGCAACTGCTCGGCAGCCTTGCTGAGTCGCAGCTCGCGAATGTACTGCGCCACCGATGAGCCGGTATGGGCGGCAAAGACCCGCTGGAACTGCCACCGTGACCAGCCACCCAGAGCGGCCAGGGAGGCCACCGTCAATGGCTGGTCCAGATGACAGTGGATAAACTGCAGGACCTGTCCGATTCTTGATTGGGGCGTCTGTGTATCCGGTACCATGGTGTCGCCTGGAAAAGGAACTTCAACATTTGGTAATAGTAAAGAAAATCCTTCTCATTTGTAACGGGTCTGCCCCATGATGTTTCTCAACGGTATCACCTGGCTGCTGGTGTTCCAGCTGATCGGAGAGGTCACGGTCCGCCTGCTGGAGTGGCCGGTGCCCGGCCCGGTGCTGGGCATGCTCCTGCTGTTTGTGTCGCTGCTGTTGCTCAGGCGGGTGCCCGCGCCTCTGGATACCGCTTCCTCGGGCCTTCTGGGCCACCTTTCCCTGCTGTTCGTGCCCGCCGGCGTGGGCATTATGGTCCATGCCGACAGACTGCTGGCAGAGTGGCTGCCTATCGTGGTCGTGTTGCTGGTCACCACCTTGCTGACGATGCTGGTGACTGCCGGCGTTATGATGCTGGCAACCCGCTGGCTGGCGCCGGGTTACCATGACAGGGGAGGCAAGGACCGTGACTGATCCGGATCTTGCCGACATCTGGGTTTACCTCTCCGCCTCGCCACTGCTGGGACTGACCATGACGCTGGTGGCCTACCTGCTGGCGTTTCAGCTCTATCAGCGCGGGGGCGGGTCGCCGTTACTGAATCCGGTGCTGGTGGCGGTGGTGATGATTATCCTGGTGCTGCTCACCAGCGGTATTCCCTATCAGGATTACTTCGATGGGGCCCAGTTCGTCCACTTCCTGTTGGGGCCGGCCACGGTGGCGCTGGCGGTGCCTTTGTATCAGCAGCTGAACCGGCTGCGACAGCTCTGGCTGCCGGTGGCCATTGCCATTGTGTCCGGGGTTATCTTCGCGGCCGGTAGCTCTGTTGCCCTGGCCTGGTTGTTGGGGGCCTCCGGTCAGACCCAGCTTTCACTGGCGCCCAAGTCAGCCACCGCGCCGGTGGCCATGGGCATCTCCGAAACCATCGGTGGGCTGCCGTCACTGACCGCGGTGCTGGTGGTGGTGACGGGAATCGTCGGGGCCGTGCTGGGTACGCGCCTGTTCGACCTGTTCCGGGTCCGGGATGACAGTGTCCGGGGCATTGCCATGGGGGTGGCCGCTCACGGCATCGGTACCGCCAGGGCTTTCCAGGTCAGCAAGACCATGGGGGCGTTTTCCGGCCTGGCGATGGCATTGTCAGCGCTCGCCACTGCCCTGATCGTACCCTGGCTGGTGGACCTGATCGGTTTGTGAGCTCGGGGAGTTAATCTCCCCGGGGTCAAAGCGGCAATCCTGCCCGAGGGAGCCCAGTTGCCGGATGGTCTCGGGCTGGCCGTCGGGTGACAGGCAAACCTCCCCGATGCCGGCCTGGTTCCATAATCGCTCACCCCGGCTCCGCGCCGACGGCAGGCGCGGGTAAATCCGCATGCGGCGACGCTTGGTGAACCAGTTCAGTGGCGACCGGCTGGCATAGAGCCACCGGTTGAGGCGGTCCAGCCAGTCCAGCAGCGAATCGGGAAATTCGTTCTTGATGCCGCTGCTGGTGATCTGCCAGATCCGGGGCGCTTCCGGCCGCTGCCGGAGTCTCACGTCGTAGACGAACGAGTAGTGCACATCGCCAGACAGGATAACGAAGTTCTCCGGGGTACCGGTGTGGCGAAAAATGTTCAGAAGCACGTTGGCGGCACCGCGATGTGCCATCCAGTTCTCGGCGTCTACTGTCAGTGGCCTGCCGGCCCAGGTAAACATCATCTGTATGGTTTCGATCAGCTTGACACCGAACATTGGCGCCGGTGATACCACGATCACCGAAGACTCCCCGAGCAGTTCATGCTGGAACTCGGTCAGGCCTTCCCAGTCCATCAGGCCGGAGGGCCGTGACCGTGCCAGTTCGCTGCGCCATCGCCGGGTTCTGGTGTCCAGGACCATCAGTTTCGGTGAGGTGGGCAGGGTGTAATGCCAGCTGTTGAAATCCAGCATCTTGCCGATCAGCGTGTCGTGGGGCGTCTTGTTCAGCAGACCATCGTCTCCGCGCTCAGGATCCAGAACCGGTTTCACTTGCTCAAGCAGCGGCAGGAGGCGCTGTGGATCGTTACCCCAGGCCTGGCAGATCAGGTAGGCCATCAGCGCATTGCCGATAATCCTTCGGGAGAAGGGGTGCTGGTAGGCGGTGCTTTCCCAGAGGGCAGACAGGTTCCAGTCGTCGGTGATGTCGTGATCATCGAAGATCATGTAGACGGGGACATTGGCCAGCGCCCTGGCGGCTTCCGGAAGCCCCTCACGGAAGCGTTCAATGGTCTCATTTTCGGCCCGGTAACGTTGTGCCAGTTCTGGGTTGTCCAATTGGGGTTGCCCCTCGACCCATTGCCAGGGCACCGGCGACCAGACCAGAAAGTACATGGCCAGCACTTCACTGAACGAGATCAGGTGGTTGCCGGCACTGGCGGTGGTAAAGACCGGCTTGCGGACGCCGCCGAAGAACTTCTCGGTAACGGCCTCATTAAACTCAGACTCCGGCAATAGCTGGTCTCGCTGATAGTAGCCCAGTGGATGATCGAACAGCTCATTGCTGTTATGGATATCGGCGGCGTCCAGGTCTTCCTGGAAGAGCCCCAACCTGCGGATCACGCAATGGATGGCGTGCAGCATGGGGCCGGCCACATCGTCCGCGTAGATCTGGTCACCGGTGAGCATCAGCAGGGCCGGCTGGTCCGACGGACTGGCGGCCTGCCGCAGCTCTCGGTCAACCCGCCTGAGCCCGTCAGCGCTGGGGTGATGGGGGCGCCGGCATGAACCATGAAACAGTTTGCCGATCGAGCGATGATGGACAAAACGGGGCAGGTGAGAATCCCCATAGCTCAGGTGAGATGCCCAATCCCGGAGGCCTTGCCAGCCTGAGTTACGGTCACGAATCCATACGTCGTAGTGCAGCCATTCGCCTTCAGGCAGGCGCTCGTCAAGCTGTACATCCAGCAACCAGATGGTGGCATGCCGGCCCACAGGCAGGGCCGTGACTTCTTCCTCTCGGAGGGGGCGGTCTACCAGGAACTGATCCCGGCAGGTGACTCGTACCAGGAAAACCAGGTCCGGACGACCTGCAAGCCACAGGCACAGGCGATTCTCCACGGTCCGGCGAAGGATAGGGCCGGCAAAGATCGGGGGTAGCTCGTACGGAGCGCTTGCCGGGCGTTCGGTCATAATCGGCCCGGCGGCAAGCTGACCTGTTTTGGGGGGGCATGCATCGTGATGTTATCCGGTGGCAGAAAAACCATGCTTCGGGAGCCTCCTGTTGCTGAAGCATCGGACCCGGGCTGTCGAATCCGCCGGGAGAACTGTAAAAGGGTGTGAAAATGATGCTTCAGCATATCGATTGGGAGACAAACAGGCTAATCTTGATAACCCGTCGCGCAAGGTTACATTTGGTTGCACAGCTAATCGGTAACGATCTGGCCACCCGGTCCAGATAAGGCTAACCTGTAAGAAGAACAAAAAGACAGTCGTACGCTGTTGGGAGTTAAAAATGGCAGGGGAACACCTTGATGAGGACCTGCACAAGAACCTCAGTGCATTCCTCAATTCCTCTCCGGATTGCATCCTGGTCTGCGATGCGTCGTCCCTGCAATATCTCTATGTCAATCAGACCACCTGCGACATGACCGGCTACAGCCGGGATGAGCTGCTTTCCATGACGGCACCGGAACTGACCCAGCAAGCCCCGGCCGCTGTCCGTGAAACCTATGGCCGTGCCCGGCAGGCAGGCCTGGTGGGCTATACGGACGAGCCGCGCCTGATGGTCAACAAGGGCAGGTCGCGTCGTGGCTGGTGGGAGGCCCACTTCCGTTATCAGGAACTTGATGGCCGGGGCGTGATTGTTATTGTCTCCCGTGAGGTGACCCGCCGCGTTCTCGCGGAACGGGCCGCCGACCGCACCAAGAGAATCTATGCCGCGCTGAGTGCCACTAATGAAGCCATTATCCGCTCATCGTCCAGAGAGGAGTTGTTTCAGGCGGTATGTGATGCCGCCATCGACAGCGGTGGCATGACGACAGCGGCGATTCTGATGCCCCGCCCCGGGTCTGACCTGATGGAGATGAAAGCCATGGCCGGCTATGGCCGTGAAGTCCTGATGGAGACCGTCATATCGATCAAACCGGACCGGCCCGAGGGGCGCGGCCTTAACGGAACCGCGTTTCGAACCTGTAAGCCTGCCGTCTCCAATGACTATTTCAAAGACCGTCGCACGGGCCCCTGGCACCAACAGATGCGCAGCCGTACCCTGCTCAAGGCAGTGGCCTCGGTTCCCATTCTGCTGAACGGCAAGGCTATTGGCACCCTGCATCTGTGTTCCCGGGAAAAGAACGCGTTTGACGAGGAAATTGTCGGCCTGTTGGTGCGCATGGCGGAAAATATTGCCTTTGCACTGCAGTCGTTTGAACGGGAACAGGTGCGACGGGAAGCGGAGGACCGGGCCCATTACCTGGCAACCCACTGCAGCCTGACCGGCCTGCCGAACCGGAACCTGCTGACAGATCTGCTGGACCAGGCCATTGCCTCGGTCAACCGGACCGGCCATAACCCGGCCCTGATGTTTGTCGACCTGGATAATTTCAAACAGATCAACGATACCTGGGGCCACGACGCCGGTGACCGGGTGTTGGAGCAGATGGCAGGCAGGCTTCGCTGCGTCCTGCGTGAGCACGATGTGCTGGCGCGCCTGGGGGGCGATGAGTTCGTGGTACTGGTGCAGAATATTGACCGGCGGGAACACGCGCAGCGGGTGGCAGAAAAGCTGCTGGCGGCTGCCCAGGACCCGGTCCAGGTGGATGGTCAGCCACTGGTGGTCACCTTGAGTATCGGAGCCAGCCTGTATCCGCATCACGGCGAAAACCAGAGGGCGCTCATGAAAGCGGCGGACCTTGCCATGTATCAGGCCAAGGACAATGGCAGGAATACCTGGGCACTGGCGGGGCAAGACAGCCATTGGAATTCAGAGTGACAGGAAAGGGGAACCGATGGATCAGGTCAACTCTGTAGACGGTAACCTCAGCGCTGCGAGTGATCAGTTGCTGCAGGAGATGGCCCGGCGCCTGAGAGCCGTGTTGCGGGAGTCGGACATTCTCTCCCGGCTGGGCGGCGACGAATTCGTGGTGCTGCTCCATGACGTGGCTGCAGCCAACGACGCCGCACTGGTGGCCCGCAAGCTGCTGGACGCGGCGCTGGAGTCGGTGAACGTCGTGGGGCAGGAGTGCCGGGTGACCGCCAGTATCGGCATCAGTGTCTATCCGGAACACGGGGAAGACCAGTAGACGCTGATGAAGAATGCGGACACCGCCATGTACCTGTCCAAGGAGAAGGGCAAGAACACCTACGAGTTCTACGTGCCCGGCATGCAGTCGCTGTCCAACGAACGGCTCGTGCTGGAGGCGGCCCTGCGCAACGCCCTGGTCAACAATGAGTTCGTACTGAACTATCAGGCCAAGCTCGACCTGAAAACCAACCGTATAACCGGCGTTGAGGCCCTGCTGCGCTGGACACATCCGGAAATGGGCGAGATCTCTCCGCAGCAGTTTATCCCCCTGTGTGAGGAGAATGGCTCCATTATTCCCATTGGACGCTGGGTACTGGAGACCGCCTGCCGACAGAACGTGGAATGGCAGCGTCAGGGCTTACCGCCGGTGAAGATGGCGGTGAATGTCTCGGCCCGGCAGTTTTCAGATCCGGACCTGTTGCAGCACATCCATGACGCCCTGGACAAAAGCGGGATGGATCCAAAGCTGCTGGAACTGGAGCTCACCGAAAGCATGGTGATGCTGAACCCGGATCACACCATCCGCACCCTGACACAGCTGCGGGAAATAGGCGTTCGCACGGCCCTGGATGATTTCGGGGTAGGGTACTCCTCCCTGGCACAGATCAAGGGTTTCCCCATTGATACCCTGAAGGTGGACCGGTCGTTCATCCGTAACCTGCCGGAGAGTGACCATGACCGGGCCATCACCGAAGCCATCATTAACATGGCCCGTACCCTGAGCCTGACGGTGATTGCCGAGGGGGTGGAAACCGAAGCCCAGGAGGCTTTCCTGCGGGGGGTGTCCTGTGATGAGTCCCAGGGGTTCTACTTCAGCCGACCCAGCACAGCGAAGGCCTTTTCAGACCTGTTGCGAAACCATGGGGTGATCATATCGCCGGACGAAGTCTGAGGTTTAACCTGTCCGGGTAAACCGCTGACGGGACACTGGCCCGGCCCTGGGGTGGTTACCCAACGCCGTGCCAGCAGGGCCGTTATTCGTCATCCAGATCCGCGGGTGGGCAGTGGTGTTCAGCGACAACCGTACCATCATCCACGCTTTCCAGGTGCACATCGAACCCCCAGAGTCGGTGCACGTGCCGCAGAACCTCGTCGGCATCATCGCCCAGGGGCACCCGGTCCACCGGGATGTGACGCAGGGTCAGCGAGCGGTCACCCCGCACATCCACATTCCATACCTGTATATTCGGCTCCCGATAGCTGAGGTTGTACTGGCGGGCCAGTTTTTCCCGCAGGGGCCGGTAGCCGGGGTCATCGTGAATGGCGGTTACCCGGTAGACCTCCTCCTGATCATCGTTCTCGATGGAGAACAGCTTCATGTCCCGCATCACCTTGGGTGACAGGAACTGCTGGATGAAGCTCTCGTCCTTGAAGTTACGCATGGCGAAATGGAGCGTCTCGAGCCAGTCACTGCCGGCAATGTCGGGGAACCACGCCCGGTCTTCGTCCGTGGGGTTCTCACACATCCGGCGCAGGTCGGAAAAAATGGAGAAACCCAGGGTGTAAGGATTGATGCCGCTGTACCAGGGGCTGTTGAACGGCGGCTGGTAGATAACGGCAGTATGGCTCTGCAGGAACTCCAGCATAAAGCCGTCAGTGACCAGGCCTTTCTCATACATGCGGTGCAGCAGGGTATAGTGCCAGAAGGAGGCCCAGCCCTCGTTCATGACCTGGGTCTGGCGCTGGGGATAGAAATACTGCCCCAGTTTGCGCACGATGCGGATGATTTCCCGCTGCCAGGTTTCCAGCAGCGGGGCGTTCTTCTCGATGAAGTAGAGGATGTTTTCCTGGGGCTCCGACGGGTACCGCTGGCGGCGGCGCTCGGAGTCCTCATCCTCATCACCCATTTTGGGAATGGTGCGCCACAGGTCGTTGAGCTGGCGCTGGATGTATTCTTCCCGTTCCTTCTGCTGGCGACGCTCTTCCGCTGCTGAAATGGGTGGCGGGCGCTTGTAGCGGTCAACGCCATGGTTCATCAGGGCATGGCAGGAATCCAGGATCTCCTCCACTGCCTCGACACCGTGTCGCTCCTCGCACTCCGCAACGTAGTTCCGGGCAAACACCAGGTAATCGATGATGGCGCTGGCATCCGTCCAGGTGCGGAACAGGTAGTTACCCTTGAAGAAGGAGTTGTGGCCGTAGCAGGCATGGGCAATAACCAGTGCCTGCATGGGCAGGGTGTTCTCCTCCATCAGATAGGCAATGCAGGGGTTGGAGTTGATCACGATCTCATAGGCCAGGCCCATCTGCCCCCGCTGGTAGCCCTTGGAGGTGTTGAGGAACTGCTTGCCAAAGGACCAGTGATGGTAACCCACGGGCATGCCCACAGAGCTGTAGGCGTCCATCATCTGTTCGGCACTGATTACCTCCACCTGGTTGGGGTAGGTGTCCAGGCCGAACTCTTCGGCGCATTTGGCGATCTCTTCGTCGTATTCCCGGATCAGGTCAAAGGTCCACTCTGACCCGGTGGAAATCGGATCTGGCCGGACCTGTTCACGATCGGGCAGCTTGGGGTGCTCGATGGTATGTGTCATGCGGCTTTCCTCTCGAACAACTGGCGGAACACCGGGTAGATTTCAGCCGGATCGGCGATCTGCTGCATGGCGAAGCTTTGCGGGAAGCGCTCCATGATCTTTTCGTACTCGTACCACAGCATCTGGTGATCCTGGGGCGTGATCTCCACATAGGAGTAATACTGCACCAGAGGGATGATGCGTTCCGCCATGATCTTGCCGCAGATGGGGGAGTCGTCGTTCCAGTTGTCGCCGTCTGATGCCTGGGCCGCGTAGATGTTCCACTCGTCCGGTGAATAGCGCGACTCGATGATCTTGTGCATCAGCTTCAGCGCGCTGGACACGATGGTGCCGCCGGTTTCCCGACTGTAGAAGAACTCTTCCTCGTCCACTTCCTTGGCGCTGGTGTGGTGGCGGATGAAGACCACGTCGATCTTCTTGTAGTTCTTCTTCAGGAACAGGTACAGCAGGATGAAGAAGCGCTTGGCAATATCCTTGTGGGTCTGGGTCATGGAGCCGGACACGTCCATCAGGCAGAACATCACCGCGCTGGTGGCGGGTTTGGGCTTCTTCACATGCTGCCGGTAGCGCAGGTCGATCTCGTCGATGAACGGAATGCGGCGCACATTCGCCTTGAGCCGGGCGATTTCCGATTCCAGCGCTTCGATCTGGTCGGCATGGCTGAATGCCGGGTCCAGGTCGTCCGGGGCATCCCTGAGGGCGGCGAGCTGGGCCTCCAGTTCACGGATCTTTTTACGGCGTGCACCGCTCAGGCCCAGTCGCCTGGCGTGGGCGCCCCGCAATGAGCGCACCACATCCAGCTTGGCGGGCACGCCCTGGGAGGTAAAGCCGGAGCGTTGGAGGGTAAACGCTTCGGTGTCCTTGAGCTTCTTGCGAGCCAGGTTGGGCAGTTCCAGGTCATCGAACAGGAAGTCCAGGAACTCGTCCTGAGTGATCTGGAAGGCGAACTCGTCCATGCCCTCGCCGTCGGGGCTGGCCTGGCCGGCGCCTGAGCCGCCCCCGCCACCGCCTTCCGGCTTGGGGATTTCATCCCCGGCGACGAATTCCTGGTTGCCCGGGTGGACCATCTCCCGCTTGCCACCCTGGCCATGGTGGAAGATGGGTTCGTGAATGTCCCGGGAGGGGATGCTGACGCTTTCCCCCCGCTCGATATCGGTTATGGAACGTTTCTGCACGGCATCCGACACGGCTTTCTTGATGTGCTGGCGATAGCGGCGCAGGAACCGTTCCCGGTTCACCGCGCTCTTGTTCTTGCCGTTCAGACGCCGGTCAACGATGTGGGTCATACCCATAGTGTTACTCCAGTCAGGTCAGAACAGGCTCAGTGGGACTTGCGGACCCGCAGATACCATTCTGCCAGCAACCTTACCTGCTTCTCGGTGTAGCCCCGGTCGACCATCCGGTCCACGAACTGCTTGTGCTTCTTCTGGTCTTCCTGGCTGGCCTTCGGGTTGAAGGAAATCACCGGCAGCAGGTCCTCGGTGTTGGAGAACATCTTTTTCTCGATCACGCTACGCAGCTTCTCGTAGCTGAGCCAGGAGGGATTCTCGCCCTGGTTGTTGGCCCGCGCCCGCAGCACGAAGTTGACTACCTCATTGCGGAAGTCCTTGGGGTTGCTGATGCCCGCGGGTTTCTCGATCTTCTCCAGCTCGTCGTTGATGGCCGGCCGGTCGAGAATCTCGCCGGTGTCCGGGTCGCGGAATTCCTGGTCCTGGATCCACAGGTCGGCGTAGGTGACGTAGCGGTCGAACAGGTTCTGGCCGTATTCGCTGTAACTTTCCAGGTAGGCGGTCTGGATTTCCTTGCCGATGAATTCCACATAGTGGGGCGCCAGGAATTCCTTGATAAAGCGCAGGTAACGCTCATGCACCTCGGGTGGGAACTGCTCCTGCTCAATCTGCTTTTCGATCACATAGAGCAGGTGTACGGGGTTGGCCGCTACCTCGGTGCTGTCGAAGTTGAACACCTTGGACAGGATCTTGAAGGCGAAACGGGTGGACAGGCCGTCCATGCCCTCGTTGACGCCGGCGGCATCGCGGTACTCCTGGATCGACTTGGCCTTGGGGTCGGTGTCCTTGATGTTCTGGCCGTCGTACACCTTCATCTTGGAGTAGATGCTGGAGTTTTCCGGCTCCTTGATACGGGACAGCACCGAGAACTGGGCCAGCATATCCAGCGTGTCAGGCGCACAGGGGGCGCCGGAGAGGGAGCTGTGCGTCAGTAGCTTCCGGTAGATGTTGATTTCTTCCGTCACCCGCAGGCAGTAGGGCACCTTGACGATGTACACCCGGTCAAGGAAGGCCTCGTTGTGCTTGTTGTTGCGGAAGGTCTGCCACTCGGACTCGTTGGAGTGGGCCAGGATAATGCCGTCGAAGGGCACTGAACCCATGCCTTCGGTGGTGTTGTAGTTGCCTTCCTGGGTGGCGGTGAGCAACGGGTGCAGTACCTTGATGGGGGCCTTGAACATCTCCACGAATTCCATCAGCCCCTGGTTGGCCTTGCTCAGGCCGCCGCTGAAGCTGTAGGCGTCCGGGTCATCCTGGGAAAAATCTTCCAGCATGCGGATGTTGACCTTGCCCACCAGGGCGGAAATGTCCTGGTTGTTGTCGTCGCCAGGCTCGGTCTTGGACACCGCGACCTGATCCAGTACCGACGGATACTTCTTGACCACCCGGAACTGGCTGATATCGCCGCCATACTCATGGAGGCGCTTCACCGCCCAGGGCGACATGATGGGTTTGAGATAGCGCTGGGGAATGCCGTATTCCTCTTCCAGAATCTGGCCGTCTTCCAGCGGATCGAACAGCCCCAGGGGTGACTCGTTAACCGGCGAGCCCTTGATGGCGTAGAAGGGCACCTTCTGCATCAGGAACTTGAGCTTCTCCGCCAGGGAGGACTTGCCGCCACCGACGGGGCCCAGCAGGTAGAGGATCTGTTTCTTTTCTTCGAGGCCCTGGGCGGCATGGCGGAAGAAGGACACGATATTTTCCACGGCTTCTTCCATGCCGTAGAACTCTGAAAATTCGGGATATCGCTGGATGACCTTGTTGGAAAATATGCGCGACAGGCGCGGGTCCCTGGACGTGTCGATGAACTCCGGCTCGCCGATAGCGAGCAACATGCGCTCGGCGGCGGTGGCATAGGCGGATGGATCCTTCTTGCAGATCTCCAGATATTCCTCCAGGGAGTATTCCTCTTCCTGGGTCTGGTCATACCGATCTTTGAAGTGCTGCAATATGCTCATGGGTAACCCTCGCTTGCTAATGAATCAGCTCTACTACACGCAATATTCCCCGTTGTTGGACGCCGCGGGAGGACGTTTCTGTTTATGGTTGGATGGAAAACACGACTGTCTGCCGGAGGTGCTCCGGAGAGCTGTTTCCGGTGGTCCGGCGAAGCCTCCATTCATTGAGGCTTTAATTTCAGCTTAGTTCAACGCTACGAGCTTGGACAGGGGAACGGTGTACCAGTTCGGCAAAAATTTGAGGTTTTTTAGCAGGGTTTTGTAACCGGCTTCGCAAATCATGACGGCGTTATAGACAGGTCCGTCAGGGGCTGCGGAAGGGAAAATCTCTAGCTATCGTAATGATAATCGTTTTCAATTGCCTTCGAATGCTGCTATTTTCAGTAGCTGGTTTTCTTGAGGGAGGCAGGCTATGAACCATTCAGCGATACAACTGGCAGGCTCTTCGGAGCGGATCTTCAGAGCGTGGCGGGTGCTTCGTCAGACCCAGGTGGGTGACGGTGCCACCAGGAAGCAGGGCTCCAAACCGGGACCGGCGGAACGGTGAATCCAGGTGTGCAGCAAAGGGGGCGGTAGTCCGACCGACTGACCATTAAGTCACGGGCCGCACCCCGACCTTTCGTCCTGCGACCGATCCCGGCCAAGGCAAGCGATGCCGGGATCGGCGCAGGGGTAGGACCCTCAGCCGGCAGGACGTCCCTGATCCGGTTCATTGAAGTCGCAGACGCCGCTGGGGAAAATTTCCTGCAGCCTGTCAACTTCCTCCCCGGTAAAGGTCGTGTTGCCATAGGTGCCGTCGCTCAGTGCGGCTTCCACTGGCTTCAGTGCGCATTTGAAGACACTTCCCTCGATCGGCCCACCGGCCTCCATGCGGGAGGTTGTGTAGGTTTCGAATTGCCGGGTGCAGGCACCTTCGGCATTGCTGTCGAGGATACCGTTCCAGACGTCTTCTCCCGCGTCGATCAGTGAGCCATCGGTGTTGTAACAGGCGTCCACAGCCTCGGCTGGCCGGTTTTCGGCGATGCTGAGGTGCGGGTTGTCCTGAATATTCGTAATCCAGTCATGAAGCACTTCCAGGGCCATCCAGGTCTGGTTGTATTCCTCCCGGGGCTCCGGCTCCTCAGGGTCGGAGTAGTCCGTTGGCCGGGTGTCCGTGAACCAGATCACCTGATTGCCGGCATCGCCCATTCGGTTAATGATGCGCTGGCGGGCCGAGAAGGACTGATGGCTGTTGTGCATGTCCAGCACCTCCTCCAGGTAATGACGCCAGTCGATCACCGGCATGTTGAGCTGGCCGTCGAACACCAGGCCAGACGTGTAGGCCGCGTTGATGGCTTCGATATCCGCTTCGGTGCGCGGCGCCGGGGTCACGCCATCCGGGCTGAGCATCATGTTGCGGCGGCTCCAGGGATCAAAGTTGGCCGGTGAGAAGGCACCCAGATACGGAAAGCCTTCCTGAACCATATCGTTGGGGTGTTTCCAGCCGCCAACCTGTGCGTTCAGTTTCAGGAACTCGGCGGTGGTGATGTTCCCTTCGACCAGGGCAGAGAGTCCGTATTGCACGCCCACGTTGTCGTATACGGTGCGGGGATTGCCATTCTCATCGAGGCCGTAGATGTTGCGGGCGTCATCGTAGTGGGTCCACTGGACGTCGTCCATGACCCCGGCGGGTTGCATCAGTTCCTGGTTCCGGGCCTGGCCATAGTTGGGGTTAAGTACCAGAGCCGTCAGGCCGCGCCAGGCCGGGATGCATTCGGTCATGCCCGGGGCAGTGCCATAGCCCAGCGCCCGCTTTGCATCAGCGAAGGGGTCCGGGTAGTTGTCAGTGGCATTCAGGCCCACCAGCCAGCTGCGGTTGTTGGTGTTCCACCAGGTTGGGTTGTTGCGGTCAGTCACGTCCATGTAGTGTTCCAGCAATTCGCAATCGCCGATATGAATAACCTGGGTGATCATGTCCGGGTAAGAGTACTGAGGCACCCCCCCATCCAGCAGGTCCGGGTGATTCTGGGAATACACGTACTGCTGGATGCCGCCACCGGAGCCGCCGATGGCCACGGTGTAGTCGGGTACACCGAAACGTTTGATGAAGTGCTCCTTCACCATCAGCGCAGTCTCGCCACCCACCTGCAGGTTGTAGTGGCTGCTGGTACGGGTGCCGGTGGAATAGATGACCGCGTAACCTTTCTTCAGTACCTCTGGCTCCAGTGCCCGTCCGCTGATACGTCCCTGACTGTGGCCAATCGCGACACCGCCCTCGAAATGAAACAGCAGTCGCCCATTCCAGTGGTCGGCAGACGCCTCCCATGGCGACTCTCCGTTATCTGCCAGGGTGGCGAAGCTGTAGATGAACCGGTTGATAGTGCCCCTTTCCTGACGGACGATGAAGTCCACGGTCCGGCCATCGGTCAGGGTAGTGCGGGCCATGTTGTCCGGACGGGTGCCATCGTCCGGGAGCGGCTCCCAGCGACCATCCGTGGTGCGATAGACAAAGGTGACATAGGGTTCGATGGAACAGTCGCGGCTCAGGCCTATCTGGTTGCCGCTTTCACTAAGCACCGGGAAACCGGTATCGCCGTCTGTATCGACCAATGGCTGTTTGCCGAGCTCCGTGGTAACGGTGCACACGAAGGGATACTGTTGTGGTCCCGAAAAAATGGGGCCGGTGGTCGGGTGAGCTGTCAGTGAAACCGAAGCGAGGGGACCCTGACGGCGGTGATGCAGTTCAAGCCGGTTTTCACCTTCCCGCAGGCCGGTTACCAGGACTTCATGACCCTTCCGCCCGGCCCGGATTTCGGGCTTGATGGGCTGGCCATTGAGCCAGAATTCCAGGTGTCTGAGCCGGGAGCGTGTCGCGGGTCTCGATTTCACAGGGCGGTCCTTGAACAGTATCTGTACCAGTACATCATTCCCGGATACCTGATCCGGTGCGCTGGACAGTACCCTGATGTCGTAGTGGGGGTTGGCCGCATGGCCGGCAGCAGCCAGCCCGATTACAGCCAGCAGAATGATAAGGGGTTGAAGCAGCAGTCTGGGCAGCATGGTGAAGTTCCCTCTATGTAAATTTTTGTTACAGGGGTGCACTCACCAGCATGGTCAAACATGTACAAAAAACAAACGAACAGAAATGAAAAAGGCGCCCCTGCAGCTGGGGCGCCCCTGGAATGCGTTACTAATGCTTTGAAAAAAAAGTTAAAACCGCGTTCGCACCCGCGTTAGTTCTTTTTGAGATAAAAAACACTCTCGGTAGCGCCGTTGCGCAGCCCTTTGCGTTTCGCAAACGGGCTGTCCCGCCCCATGTCGTTGGTGAGCAGGTGATCAATCTCATAGTCGCCCTCAAAGAGGTCGAACACTTCCTGGTCGCTGACGTTAAACGGCGGGCCTTTCATCTCGTTGCTGTCGTAGTCCAGGGTGATCAGCAGAATCCGAGTGCCATCGGGGATGACCGCGGTCAGGTGCTGCACGTAGTCCCGGCGCATTTCCGGAGGCATGGCAATAAGGGCGGCCCGGTCATAGACCAGCCGCACATGCTTCAGATCATCCGGGACCAGCTGGAAGAAGTCGCCACACCAGAGTTCCAGGTCATCATCGTGCCGGAAGGTGGTAAACGGCTCTCCAGGATGAACCTTTGCCTTTTCCTGTGCCTCCTCGAAAAAGTCCTTGCAGGCCACTTCGCTCAGTTCCACTCCGATCACCGGGTGCCCTCTGTCATGCAGCCACCACATGTCATGGGCCTTGCCGCATAGCGGAACGAAAACGGCATCGGTGCTGTCGCCGGAAAACTCGGGCCAGTGGTCATGGAGGTACTTGTTCACCGTACCCTCATGGAAGCCAATCTCGCCCTTTTCCCAGCGGGTGTGCCAGAATTGATGCTCCATAATGCGTTTCCCCGTCGGTGGTTGAAGTGGTTTCCCTGAGCATAAGACAGGAGGCAGAACAGTGAAAGCCGTATTCCTCGACGCCCGCACTCTGGGCGATGACATTACCCTGGTTCCTATTGAACAGGTAACCGGCAGGCTGACCTGCCATGACCGCACGGCGCCAGATCAGGTTACCGACCGTTTGCAGGGCTTCGATACGGTTCTGGTCAACAAGGTGCTGCTGGGGCGCGAGCACTTCAAGGCCTGTCCGGAGCTGAAAACCATCGCCGTGGTGGCCACGGGGCTGAACAACATCGACCTGAAGGCAGCGGAAGACCACGGCATCCGCGTGCTCAACGTCACCCGCTACGGCCGCTCCACCGTGGCACAGCACACTATGGCCCTGATCCTGGCGCTGGCCACCCGGCTGGTCGATTACAGCAGAGATGTACAGGAGGGTCGCTGGGCGCAGAGCGATATGTTCTGCCTGATGGATCACCCCATCATGGAGCTGGAGGGCAAGACCCTGGGCATCATCGGCTACGGCGACCTGGGGCAGGGCGTCGCCGAACGTGCCCGGGCCTTCGGCATGAACGTTGTTCTCGGTTGCCGTCCCGGCCAGGAACCGGGGGAGGTGGACGGTTATCCGCGAATCCCGCTGGCTGAACTCCTGCCCCAGGTGGATGTGCTTTCATTACACTGCCTGCTGAGCGAGGAGACCCGACACCTGATCGGCGCTACTGAGCTTGGTCAGATGAAGGCTTCCGCCCTGCTCATTAACACCTCCCGCGGCGGCCTGGTGGATGAACAGGCCCTGGCCGACGCTCTGCGCGCCGGCACCATCGGTGGCGCCGGCTTTGATGTGCTCACCGAAGAACCGCCCCGCAACGGCAACCCCCTGCTGGCGGGGGATATCCCCAACCTGATTGTCACCCCGCATTCGGCCTGGGCCAGTCGCGAGGCGCGGCAGCGAATTGTGGAGATTACGGCCAGGAATCTGGCTCAGGAAGACTGAGCCGCTCGGGCAGCCATTCGGTCATTAAGCGCCGGATTGGTGCACAACGGGGAGGTGGGTGGCTATGACTGGTCTTGTGAATCAGGGGTCTTCGCGTAGCCGTCTTGCCAGGGCCGATCAATAGCTGATCGGAAAATCTTGATACCTGTTTGAAAAATAAGCACTTTGTAACGCTGTGTTACGTTGTAAATAATAGATGTATCACTAATGTAAAATGAAGCAATAGTTTCTCTCCTACTCTTTTTATCGGACTTCCTTCCCGTTTAAAGTTACCGGAAGTTAAGGAATTTTTGATTCCTGGACGATGGTAATAAAGGGAGTTATCGCTGCGCATGGCTCCCGGATCCCACCAGGGAAAACCGATAATAAGGAGTCAGCGTGAGACCTCTCATTCGTTTTGGCGTTGCCGCCCTGGCAGCGACTGCAATATCCGGTTGTGCGTCTTTCCAGCATCGCTCACAGATGACGGATTTCAACACCGCTTATGCCAGCGGAGACTACACAACAGCCCTCCAGAGCATGGCATTCGACATTGATTCCGAGAAGGAAGTGGACACGGAGGCCCATCTGCTGGAGATCCTGCACCAGGCCGAACTTTATCGGCTGAACGGAAACTTCAGTAAATCCGCCGAATACTATGACCTTGCCGAGCAAGGCATGAAGTACCTGGACACAGAGAACCTGGCTGAAGAGTCGGGTGAAACATTCATGGCCGTGATGATCAATGATTCCGCCCGTGACTATGAGGCTCTGATGTCAGAGGCGGTGTTGGTGAACACCTACAAGGCACTGGCGTTCCTGGCGGAGGGCAACAATGAATACGCCCGGATTGAGTTCAACCGTGCCGACGATCGTACCCGGCGTGCCGTCGATTTCTTTGCCGACGAAATCGCAGAACAGCAGGAAAAACTTGCGGAGGAAGCTCGTGAAGCTGCGGAAGCCGAGGCAGCTTCTGCTAACGCTGAGGATGGGGAAAGTCCGCAGGACAGCGCCGCCAACAGCGCGTTGTTTGCCCGCCAGAGCCTGCAAAGCGAAGGCCTCCAACAGGCCGTGGCCGGTAACTACGGTGAGCCTTCCCAGTGGGCCGTGTACTCGGAGTTTATCGTACCGGCCAGTACCTACCTGAACGGACTTTATTTCCTGGCCAACGGTGCGGTTTCATCGGACTACGACAAGGCGGTGGACTCGCTCAAGCGTGTCGCGCAGATGAATGAAGACAGCCCCCAGCTGCTTAATGACCTGGCACTCGCTGAGGATCTGGCAGCAGGTCGCCAGCGCCCGGAGGAGCTGAAGCCACAGGTCTGGGTAGTCTATGAAAATGGTCTTGGGCCGGTGCTTGAGGAAATGCGGTTCGATGTGCCGTTGCTGTTGTTCCATGGCAACCAGCAGGCGCCAGCCTACACCGGTATTGCCCTGCCCAGGTATGCCTCGCGGTCAGCCATTCCCGGCCACCTTATTGCCATTACTGGCGAGGGTACTACTGCGGAGACGGAAGTACTGTCAGACATGGGAACAGTGTTCCAAACAGAAATGAAAGCCCGTTTTACCGGTGTGTTGACCCGGGCAGTGGCCTCTGCGGTGGTCAAGGCGGTCATCCAGAATGAGGCATCGGAACGCTTCGGCCTTGCCGGGCAGCTTGGTTCCGCCTTGCTCACCGCCGCGACAACCCAGGCGGATCTGAGGGGCTGGCAGGCTTTGCCGGACCACTGGCAGGTTACCCGTATCAGCCGACCGCAGGATGGAGAGCTGACCCTGGCCCAGGACGACGGTACCACCCTCGGTAGCGTCACCATTCCGGATCAGCCGTTCACATTGGTGTATGTCAAGCGCCCGAGTCTGCAGGCTCCCGCGACCGTGATGACCCTGGACCTTCAGGGAGCGTCGCCAGGCTCCATGGCGCGGCTGCCGGCAGTCCCGGAAAAGGCAGAAGTCTCATCGGCCTCCAACCCGGAAAGCGGAGGTAATAACCAGTGAAGCATCTGATCACCATGGCTTTGCTCGGTCTCGTTCTGTCGGGATGCGCCATGCAGCCTCCGAGAAGTGAGCTCTATGATCGCGAAGAGCTGAACGTGGACCGCGAGGTGCAGTTCGGACTGATTGTTACTGAATTGTTCCAGGAGCGACTGCGTCAGCCTTCCGGTGACTCTCTGCTGCAGGTGGCCTTCGCCGTGGAAGGCCGGGCAGATACCCGCTTCGGTTGGAAGGTGACCTGGTTCAATGGCCAAGGCATGGCCGTGCCCGGCGTAGGCCGGGGCTACCGGGAGGCCCGGGTTTTGCCCGAACAGAACCGTTATTTCAAGGCCACGGCACCTCACCCGTCCGTGGAATCTTTCCAGCTTCATCTGCGTGAAATGCGATAAACCCGAGGAAACACCATGTTCAAGAATACCTTTCTGATAATACTGGCCGCGGTACTGGTATCCGGCTGTGCCACCGAGACCCGTTACGTGGACCCTGCGGCAGACGACGGCCCCGTGTCCATGTCACTGGACTACCGGGATTTCGATCGGGCCGCCACTGAAGCGGTGGAAGACATGCTGGCCAGCGGTGTTGTCGACAACCCCAACGGGGGGCGCTACATCATGGTGGTGAGCCGCATCACCAATGACACCATGCAGCGGGTTGATACGGACCGTCTTGTGAAGAAGATTCGGGTGGCACTGCTGCGCTCCGGCAAGGTAGTGACCACCACCGCCGTGGGCCTGAACGGCGCCGAGGACGAAATGAGCATGCGTGCCCGTGAGCTGCGTGACTCCGAAGAGTTTGACCAGTCCGGCGTACAGCGCAAGGGCACCCTGCAGGCGCCGGATCTGAGCCTGTCCGGCAAGCTGATGCAGAAGAACCATCAGCTTGGTGGTGAGCAGAGAGTGGAATACTCAATCCAGCTCACCCTCACCGATTTGGCTACCGGCCTGGCATTCTGGGAAGGTGAAACGCCCATCATCAAACAGGGCTCCGGCAAGTCCGTCAGCTGGTAAGGAAGGGGTAGGTCATGATGAATCGAAAGACAGCTCTCTCCGTGGTTGTCGCAGGCCTTCTGGGTATGGCGGCACCTACCACACTCCTGGCCCAGGAAGCCGATCTGGCCGAGCAGGCCCAGGCTGCTGAGCAGGACGCCAGCAAGACTCCGCCTTCTCCGTTCATGGCGGTTTCGGAAGTGGACCCCGGTGACGAGAAAATTCAGGAGTTTCTGGACGCCCGGGGCTGGGTCCGCGGGCAGTCGGAGAAGAACCCCGCCGGCGGCACCCTGGTCGTGGCCAGTCAGGCCATTGCGGCCGATCCTTCCACCATCGAATTCAGCCAGGCACGCATCATCGCGACCGAAGAGGCCTTCCTGAAAGCCATGGGCGAGCTGGTGTCCCAGGATTCCGTCGATATCGGCGTGGCCCTGGCGGATCGCTTCATGAAGGATGATCTACCCGAGGACGTCCGCGATACCACCAGTATGGACGCCCTGGGCAAGGCCGTTGCCGGTCGCGCCGCAGAGCTCACGGTACAGAGCATGAACGCCATGCTTGCCGAGCTCGGTGTTGATTCTTCGAAACTGCCAGAGATGACGGTAGCCGAGCGCAAGAACCTGATTTACGACGAATTCGTCAGTGAGACCACCTGGCGGGCCATGGGCCGCCTGAGCGGCGTAGGGATCTTCGGCGTGATCGAGGAAGTTGGCGGCGACGGCCCGGTCAACAATGGGCGCATGAGTGTGGTGGTGGTTCGTTCTGACCGGTTCAGTGAGTTCGGTCGCCAGCTTCGCTCCAACAACTCAACGGCCGGCAAGGCCATACCCATCGATGATATCCGCGCACGGCTGGATCCGCAGGTCCGCGAAGGTGAGCCCATGCTCGGGTATTTCGGGGTACAGCCGGTGGTGGATGAGCAGGGGCGTTACGGGCTGCTGTCGTTTGGTACGTCCGGCCCGCAACTTACCCGTGGCAATATGGAAGAATTCGAAATCGCCGCTGAGATGGAAGCCGCGCGGGACGAAGCCATGTTGATGGCCGATGGCTGGCTGGCCCAGTTTGCATCGATGACGGTGCAGGGGCAGAAAGAGGCCACTCGCCGAAAGCTCAAACAGAAGGTACGCGAGACCCGTGGCGACGGCAGTGCCGAGATTAAAACATCGGAAGGCATCGGCCGCATGGTCAACAACATCCTCAAATCCGAAGCCAATGCCCGCCTGACCGGCATTCAGACGGTCGCCCAGTGGGACGCGGTGGACCCGGCTACCGGTCACCCTTACCTGGGCTATGTAAAGTACTGGTCGCCGGCCACGTCTGCCCAGGCCCAGGGTAAAGACCAGGCCGCCGAAAAGGCAAAAACAGGGGCTTCTGGCAGCAGCCAGCCGGCAACAGAGAAATCCACCCGTAGTACAGGATCCTTCGGCTCATGGTAAAACGCATCATTATGGTGCTTGCATTGGTGCTGGTACCGGCTCTGACCCATGCGGCCACAGAAATCCGGACGGTGCAGGCAGAGGCCACGGGCGTCGATCGTGAGCAGGCGATCTTTAATGCTCTGGGAGACGCCGTACGTCAGGTACGCGGCGCCCAGATCAGTGCCAGTAAGCAGGTGCAGTCTGCCCTGAGTCGACTGTCGGTTCGGACCGGGGATGGTCGCGAGGCCAGTGTCGAGATCCAGAAAAGTTCGAGCAGTCAGACCAGCGTGTCTGCGGAGGGGTTGATCAGTGGTTATCGGGTGCGATCGGTGACCAATGCTCCTGGTGGCGGCAAGCTGGCAAGGCTGACGGTCGATGTTCCGGTTTACCACACGCCTGGCAACCCGGATGATGGCCGCTGGCGCATGGCCGTCTACCCGGTATGGCCGGCGAGGCCATTCTATGAGATCGCTGACCAGAGGTTGTCGCGGGTAGAGGTATCGGACCGTATGACCCAGGCCATCACCGAAGCGCTGGTCCAGTCCCGCCGCTTCGCCATGCTGGCCAGAGACAAGGAAAACGCTATCCTTTCCGAGCGGGACCGGATGAGGGGTGAGGATGTTCCGGTCCAGGAAAAAGCGATGCTAGGCAATGAGCTAGGTGCTGAATACCTGGTCACTGCCCAGGTGACGGACCTGACGATAGGGATCGAGGAAAAGGTGTCCAGCCTCACAGGGGAGCGCAGTCGTAAGCAGACCGGTGCCCTGGTTCTGGAGGTGCGGGTAGTGGTGCCTGCTACGGGTAAGATTGTCTGGACCCGGACATTGAACCTGTCACCGGAATACCTGGGCCTGGAATTTGATGGTTCTCCCGGCACGATTCAGACCTTTTTCGAGAGGGCTGGGCAGGAAGTGGCATTGTCGGTTATTGATGTAGTCTGGCCACCACTGGTAGAAGGCCGTCAGGGGGATGAGCTGATCATCAACCTGGGCGGTGGACTAATGAAAACCGGCCAACGCTGGGAGGTCTTTGCTCTTGGCGACTCTGTCCGGAATAGCCACACCGGTAATGGGCTGGGTCGCTCCGAGAGCCTGGTCGCCACTGTGGAAGTCACCCGCAGTACACCGAACATGGCCTATGCCCGTGTTGTGGAAGGCGAAGTCCAGGGAAAGGGGCAGGTGCTCCGTCGCCCGGCCTACGCTGAAGCCGAAGATCCCGCCGAAGCGATTCGGGGAACCCGTAAGCGAACGTGTCTGCCCATCGACCCTTGCTAGGGGGCTGCATGGGTAGTCCGTCGATCAAGCAGAACCTGAGCAAGGTTGCCAACCGGGAGTCATCCCGTCTGCGGGTGGGGCTTTCAACCCCGCCCGCATTGCTCCCCTTCTGATTGTCAGCCATATTTTTCCTCAAATGAAGGGCTCTGCCCTGATCATCAATACCTGCCGCGGCGGATGAGGTAGGTGAACGGGCCCTGACAGATGCCCACCACGCTGGCGCCATCGCCGGCTTCGGCGTACCCACCGAAGACCCCCCTTGCTGACCAACGATATCCCCATGCTGATCGTGATCCCGCACTCCGCCTGGGCCAGTCGCGAGGCGCGGCAGCGGATTTTGGAGATTACGGCGAGGAATCTGGCCGACAACGCTTAGTTGTTTCGAGCAATCCCCGATTCAGTACCTGAATCAATCAGGAAGTTACCTAATTTTACTTTTCTGTGGAGGACAGTAACGGCCTTGTGACTTACCTTGTATCTAACGAAAAAGTAATAAAGAAAATTACAAGGTAGTCGCTGTCCCAGGCAGCGACGGACGCATTCCCGGGAGTTGTTAATGTCCGCCAGCCAGTTTCACTTCATATCCGGCCTGCCAAGGTCCGGTTCTACGCTGCTTGCCGGTATTTTAAGACAGAACCCCAGGTTTCATGCCTCCATGAGCAGCCCGGTTTCCGGCTTGTTGAACGGAGCCCTTGAGCAGATGGGCGCTGGCAGCGAATTTTACTCGTTTTTTGATGAGGAGAAACGCAAGCGGATCTGCAAGGCGCTCTTCGATGCCTACTACGCCGACCAGACGGACCGGGAAGTCATCTTCGATACCAGCCGCATCTGGACCGCACGGTTGCACCAGTTGGTGGAGCTATTCGACGACTTCAAGATGATCTGCTGCGTGCGCAACCCGGCATGGGTGATGGATAGCTTCGAGCGGATCTACCGAAAAAACCCGTTCGACTACAGCCGCATGTTCAACCCTGCTTCGCGCATGACCGTTTACAGTCGCTGCGAGACATTAATACAAGCGGGCAGCTCTGTTGGCAGCGCCTGGACAGCCTTGAAGGAGGCCTACTACGGCGAATTCTCCAACCGCTTGTTGTTGCTTGACTATGACCTTTTGGTGACCAATCCGCAGCGCACCATCGAGCTACTTTACCGATTCCTTGGGCTCACAGAGTACAGCCACGATTTCGACAATGTGGAGTACGAAGAAAACGAGTTCGACCAAACACTGGGCGTGGATGGTTTACACCGGGTAAAAAGGAAGGTCGAGTTCACACCGAGGCGAAGCATCCTTCCGCCCGATCTTTTTTCAAAGTACAGCGATATGGCGTTCTGGAAAGACACTACCGGGACAGAGGCCAGCATCATCGCCCCCACACAGAAAACCGAACGTTCGCCCCAGGAGCTTTAAGCATGAAACACACCAAGTTGAACAGTCTTATGGCATTGTTCATACCCTTGGGCGCCCTGAGCCAAGCTAGCTCTGCGTACATTCCTTATGGAAGCTATCAGAGAAAAGACCGTGGACTCGAGCAGCCAGCCGCTTTATTGGAGAGCCTAAGGCAACTGCCAAGCGAACTGTCTTCTCAGCAGACTCGAATATCGAAACCCGAGGAAACGACATTCTCGATAAAGACCGGTCAAGCGCCTTCTGTACGAACCCCGGAGCCCATCGGTGAGATCGACATTTGGTCGGGAAGCCCCGTCCGGGAGGTTGTAATCCTGGACGCATCCGTACCGGATCCTTCGGCGTTCACCTCCGGCCTGAAGCCCGGCGTGGATGTCAGAGTTATCAACATTCATGACGAAGGGCTGGAGGCTCTTCAGAGCATTCTCTCTGAGTATCACCAACTGGATGCCATTCATCTGGTTTCCCACTCCGAAAGCGGGGTCTTGCAACTGGGTAATCAACAAGTAGACAGAGAAGATCTTAGGAGAAATACGGAGTTTTTCAAAATACTGAACAAAGCCGTAAAACGGGAGGCGGATTTTCTAATTTATGGCTGCAACTTGGCGGCTGGATCAAAAGGAGAAGATTTTCTCGATATTATTCGATCTCGAACTCACCTGGATGTTGCGGCCTCTGATGATGTCAGCGGAAATCTCAGCCAAGGGGGAGACTGGGATCTGGAGCTGAGCAAGGGCGCCATCGAAACCGAATTTCCTTTTTCCCACGAAAGCTTAAAGGATTTTTCCGCCACGCTGGGGCTTTCGTCCGGAAGCGGGACCATCAATATGAGCGGGTTCTCCGGCAGCTACGGACAAACAAAATCTTATATCACGGATGGCAAGACCATTGAGCTATCCTCTAACAGCACATCTGGCTCTGCATTGTATTGTTATGTTGGAGCCTATGACCGCTGTTGGTTTGATGTAGGTGCAACAGTGCCCGGGTTAACGAAAGGCTATATCGATTTTTCTTCTGGCGAAAACTTCGACGTTAGCTCAATTTACTTATACAATCAGGGCGGTGCATCTCAAGCATTTACTCTCACATCTCCTCAGGGTAACACCTATACAACTTCAAGCTTGTCAGTTAACTCCGGTCAAACCGTCTCCCTTGGCTGGTCGGGTGTTTCTCAACTAAGTATCGAAAAAAGTGGCGGTGGTGAGCTTGAAAGTCTCATTATTGACGACATTATTCTTAACAATGTTCAACTTCCCAGCCCCCCAAACATATCCATTGCAGGCACCACCCTCTCTTATACGGAAGGCAATACGGCAACACAAATTGACCCTGCCGCCACCTTGACCGATCCGGACGGTAATGCGGACTGGAACGGCGGTACCCTGCAAGCACAAATAACCGCCAACGCCGAGTCCGGCGACCGATTGTCCATTTCCGACAGCGATGGCGCTGGCCCCTCAATTACTGTCAGCGGCACCAATATTTTGAGCAATGGCATTGATATTGGTGATTTAAGTGCAAGCGGTGGAGTTGTCACCGGCGGTACCAATCTGACCATTGCCTTCGACGCCGATGCGACCAACGTCAACGTCCAGGAAGTACTGCAGTCCATTCGCTACAACTCCACATCGGATAATCCCGGCACATCCGATCGCACGATCACCTTCACCGCAACGGACAACGGCGACAACAGCAGCAACGACTCACGCACAGTCTCGGTCATCGCGGTCAATGACGAGCCCACCCTGACAGCAACCGGCAGCAACCCCACCTTCACCGAAGGCGGCGCAGCCGCCAGCTTGTTCAGCGGCACCAGTGTCAGCACCATCGAAGCCGGACAAACGATCAACGGGCTGACCTTTAACGTCTCCAACGTCAGCGATGGCAGCAACGAGCGCATGAATGTCGATGGCAGCACGATTGTGCTGACCAACGGCACCTCCGGGACCACAGCGACCAACAGCCTGAGCTACAGCGTGTCGGTAGCCGGGAATACTGCAACGGTTTCCCTGGCCGGCGGCACCCTGTCCGAGGCAGCCGCCCAAACGCTGGTCAATAACATCAGTTACCAGAACAACAGCAACGCCCCGGACACCAGCGACCGTGTGGTTACTCTGACAAGCGTTCAGGACAGTGGCGGCAATGCCAACGGCGACGACACCGCCGCCTTGGCGGTCGTCTCAACCGTAACGGTGGCCGGCATAAACGACGAGCCCACCCTGACCTCGACCGGCAGCAACCCCACCTTCACCGAAGGCGGGGCAGCCGCCAGTCTTTTCAGCGGCAGCAGTGTCAGCGCCGTCGAGGCCGGGCAGACCCTGAACGCGCTGACCTTGACCGTCACCAACGTCAATGATGACACGGATGAAATCCTCAACGCCGACGGCACAGCGATTGTGCTGACCAACGGCACCTCCGGCACCACCGCCAGCAACAGCCTGAGCTACAGCGTCTCTGTTTCCGGCACCACCGCCACGGTCTCCCTGAGTGGCGGCACTCTGTCCAGCGCTGCCACGCAGACCCTGATTGATAGTCTGAGCTATCAGAACAATAGCAATACGCCGGATACCAGTAATCGTGCCATTACCATCACCTCGCTTCAGGATAGTGGCGGTGGTGATGACACTGCGTCGCTGGCGGTGGTTTCTACTGTGTCCATAACTGGGGTCAATAACGAGCCTACATTGACAGCAAGCGGTAGCAACCCGACCTTCACCGAAGACGACGCAGCGGCAACGCTGTTCAGCGGCACCAGTATCGATACCATCGAGCCCGGCCAAACCGTCAGCGGTTTGACCTTCAATGTCTCCGGTGTGACGAATGGCAGCAACGAGCGGATCAACCTGGACGGTTCAACGATTGTGCTGACTAACGGCACCAACGGCACCACTGCGGGTAATGGCCTGAGTTATGCCGTATCGGTAGTAGGCAACACCGCAACGGTTTCTCTGAGCGGTGGCGCTCTGTCCATAGCAGCAGCGCAGACACTGGTGGACAACATCAGTTATCAAAACAACAGTGACACGCCCGATACAGCTAACCGGACCGTCACTTTGACAAGCCTTCAGGACAGTGGTGGCGATTCCAACGGGGGGGACGACATTGTGTCGGTAGCAATTCAATCCACGCTCGCTGTAGAGGCAGTCAACGACGAGCCCACCCTTACGGCCGCCGGCAGCAACCCTACCTACACTGAAGGCGGCGCCGCGGCCAGTCTGTTCAGCGGAAGCAGCGTCAGTACCGTCGAGGCCGGGCAGACCCTGAACGCGCTGACCTTGACCGTCACTAACGTCAATGATGACACGGATGAAATCCTCAACGCCGACGGCACAGCGATTGTGCTGACCAACGGCAACTCCGGCACCACCGCCAGCAACAGCCTGAGCTACATCGTCTCCGTCACCGGCACCACCGCCACCGTCTCCCTGAGTGGCGGCACTCTGTCCAGCGCGGCCACGCAGACCCTGATTGATAGTCTGAGCTATCAGAACAACAGCAATACGCCGGATACCAGTAATCGTGCCATTACCATCACCTCGCTTCAGGATAGTGGCGGTGGTGATGATACGGCTTCGCTGGCGGTTAGCTCGACGGTGACGGTAGCGGCTGTTAACAATCAGCCCACTCTGACCGCCACGGGCACTGATCCAGGCTTTAGTGAGGGGGCCACCCCTGTTGGCCTGTATTCAGGCGCGAACCTTTCAACAGTGGAAAGCAGCCAAACCATAGCCGGGTTTACCCTTACGGTCAGTGGCCTTGCTCATGGGGCCGAAGAGGCACTGATTGCGGATGGCTCCAGTGTTGAGTTGACCGATGGCAATGCTGGCACAACGGTTAATAACTCTGTGAATTACGCGGTTTCCATTACAGGCCCTACCGCGACAGTCAGTTTCACCGGCGCCAGCCTGAGTCGTTCGCAGGCGCAAAGTCTGATTGACAGTATTGCCTATTCCAATACCAGTGCCGCACTCAGTGTTTCTACGCGGACGGTAACTTTGACCTCTGTTACCGATAGTGGTGGTGACGTCAATGGTGGTGAAGACACAGCGGCATTGGCTATTGAGTCCACCATTAGTCTGGCTGACGATGTCGACCCTGTTGTTAGCGATGCCAATATCAGTGTTAGTGGCAGCTCCGGAAATGGGGGAGCCTATATCCTGGGCGACGTTGTCACCGTTACCTGGGACGATACCGCCAGCGGGGACAATAATAGTGACGTTATCAATGGTGTTACGGTCGACTTTTCTTCTCTGGGCGGTGGTGCCTCCGTCGCTGCCACCAACAGCAGTGACACTTGGAGCGCCACCTACACCATTGATGGCAACTCTGTATCCGGAAGCAACCTGAACGTTTCGGTTAGCGCTACAGACAATGCCGGCAATACGGTAACCGTTGCCGATAGTAGCAATGCCGAGGTCGACAATGCCGCACCCATCGGCCACAGCGTCAGCTTTGATGACGGCACCCTGAACAGTACTGAGGCTGCCACGGCCAGCTTCACCTTTGCCAGCGCCGAAGTCGGGACCGACTACAGCTACACCATCTCCAGCAGTGGTGGCGGCACGGCCGTGACCGGTTCAGGCCCCATTGCCAATGACGGCGAGCAGGTCAGCGGGATCGACCTCAGTGGCCTCTCCGATGGCACTCTGTCTCTGTCCGCGGTGTTAACAGACAGCGCAGGCAACGTTGCTGCCGCTGTCACGGATACGGCGTCCCTGGATACCACGGCTGCGCAGCCCACGCTGACTACCACAGCAGGCGATCCGGCTACGGCGCCCTTTGAGGTGACCGTGAGTTTCCCGGAACCGGTTACCGGCTTCACCGTTGGGGACATCACTGTCAGCAACGCTACTTTGGGAGACTTTTCCGGCAGTGGCGCGACCTATTCCGTCACCATAACCCCGACGGCGGATGGCGTTGTTACCGTGGATGTGAGTGCCGCCGTGGCCAAGGATACGGCGGGCAATGACAACACGGCCGCTGCCCAGCTCAGCTTGCAATACGATGGCTCTGTCCCCGTACCCACTATTTCCAGTGGTGATGCCGGCAGCGCCGTTAATGGGCCCGTTGATGTGACCCTGGATTTCGGTGAGGTGGTTTCGGGTTTTGTTGTCGGGGATATAACGGTGACCAATGCCAGCCTCGGTGGTTTTACCGACCTTGGCAACGGGCAGTTCGGGGTGACGGTCACCGGTTCAGGCGACGGTGAGGTGACCCTGTCGGTACCGGCCGGCGTTGCCGATGATGTTGCCGGCAATACGAATAAAGCCAGCGACCCCTTCACCTTCACCTATGACAGCAGTGGTCCGATGCTGCAGTCCTCCACCCCGGGCAATGGCGATACCGATGTGCCCTACGACTCCGGGCTGGTTCTTGTCTTCGACGAGCCGGTGGTGGCAGACAGCGGCCAGCTCACATTGCGGGACCTGACAGACGGGCAGGACCATAGCGCACTATCGATCACCGATGCCCGGGTGACCGTGGCCGACAAGCAGATCACCGTGGCGCTGGACAAGTCCCTGGTGCCAACCCATGAGTATGCTGTCCAGGTGGACGCAGACAGTCTTCTGGACGAGGCCGGCAACGGATGGGCCGGCATCCAGGACGACACCACGCTGCGGTTTACCGCCGGCAACCTGGCTCCGGAGGCGGGGAATGACAACGCGTCTCTGAGCCAGAACACGCATCTGGCACTGGATGTACTGGCCAATGACCTCGATGAGGAAGGGCGCCTGACCCCGGCCAGTGTCCGCGTGATCACCGCAACGGCCCACGGCCGGGCCGAGGTGGAGACCGCCACCGGTGCCGTCACCTATCGGCCGGAGGCCGGTTATACCGGTGACGACAGCTTCACCTACGTGGTGGAGGATGAGTTCGGTGGTGAGTCCAACGCGGCCACGGTCAGCCTGACGGTTGAGCCGGCCGGTCTGCCCCCCGAGACCCGTGGCGACACGGCAACGGTATCACCCGGCGGTACCGTCACCCTGGCGATTCTGGACAACGATAGCGCCGGCGCCGCTGGTGTGGCACTGAATCCGGAGAGCGTCGAGCTGGTCCTCCGGCCGTACAACGGCACCGCAGAGTGGGCCAACGGTGAACTGACCTATACGGCCGATGAAGACTTCGAGGGTGTGGAACGCCTTGCCTACACGGTGGCGGATGCCGATGGTGTCCGCTCCGCCGCGACTCCTCTGTTTATCAACGTCTCCAACGTCGGGATAGCGCCGGTTGCCCGTGATGACTCGGTTGCCACCCCGACGGCGACAGCATTGTCGGTAGAGGTACTGGCCAATGACGAAGCCAGCGGCAGCGCGCTTGCCAGTGCAACCGTGGAACTTGGTCGTCTGCCCGGCCACGGTGTGGCCGAGGTAAACCCTGAAACCGGCGAGATACTCTATACGCCGGATGCGGACTTCCGCGGTGAGGATGTCTTCCACTACACCGTGCGGGATGAGCAGGGCCTGGTGTCCGATACCGCGTCGGTTGCTGTGAGCGTAGGGCTCACCGGAGCGCCGCTGGCCCGCAATGATCAGGTTCAAGTCCTGGGCGACGCCCAACTGACCATCAATGTGCTGGGCAATGACCGGGGCCTTGATCGAGCGCTGGACCCGACCACCCTGACCCTGGTGAGCGGTACTACACAGGGGACTGTGATTTTGGAGGCAGTAGCGGGCCTTTTCCGCTACACCCCTGATGACACCTTTAATGGCTCGGATACCTTTACCTACACGATCCGGGACGAGGACGGCCAGCTATCGGCACCGGCAACGGTCACGATTACAGACCAGCCCGGGAACAACCGGCCCCTGGCCAACCCCCGTTATCTGGCGGTGGCCGAGGACAGTGATGCCAGTATCTCACCGCTGAGCAACGACCAGGACCTGAATGGCAGCCTGGATCCGGCTTCGCTGCAGGTGACGCAGCAGCCGCTGAACGGCACCCTGACGTCAGGCGGAGATGGCACCGTGTCCTATACGCCAGAAGAGGATTTCTACGGCGAAGACCGCTTCACCTACACCGTTGCGGACGACACCGGTCGTGAATCCGAACTGGCTGTTGTCCGGCTGGTGGTTGCTCCGGTGGCCGACAAACCGCTGATCAATGGTACGCCGCAGAACACGGTTCCGGCGGGCACGGCCTACCGGTTTACTCCCACTGCGACAGATATTGACGGCAACCCGCTGACCTTCTCGGTGACCAACCTGCCGGCCTGGGCCAGTTTCGACGCGTCCAATGGCCGCTTGCAGGGCACTCCGGACCTGGAACAGGTGGGCGCCAGCGAGCCCATTGTGATCACCGCCAGCAATGGCGATGAAGCGTCCAGCCTGCCTGCCTTCCGGATTCAGGTGACGGACAACGCCGGGGGCCCCGATGAGGGCGGTGACGATCCAGTCACCAGCCCGGTGGAGCCGGGAGAGGACGAGGCCAGTGACCGTCAGTTGGTGGACCCGTCCGATCCGGTTCTGGATGCGCCGGCGTCCGGCTGGCCCTCCTATACCGACGAGCAGCCCTCCCGCGCCCGCTATGACATCGACTATGTGGATGCCAATGGCGTGCCCAGGAATGTTTCGGTCATCCTCGACGACCCGTCCGCCCCGTTGCCCACCACAAACAGCGATGGTAACGGTGGCCAGACCCTGACCTTCAGCCAGGACGATGGCAGCGAGCAGGTGGTGCGGATCGACCCGACCGGCGGGGCCGAGGTCAGCAGCTTCCGCCAGGGCGGTGACGCCGAACCGGGCAGCCGCCTGGTCAGCCAGGCCCGCAACCTGGTGGTCACATCACTGCCCCAGGGGAGCATGCGCAGCGAGGCCGTCTTTGGTGATGAGGGTCCCGGTCAGACCCGGGTGACCATTATCCAGTCACCTACGGGCGAAGTGACTGTTACTTCGGTCTACACGGGGGCGGATGGCAGCGACCACACGACTGCTGTGGCTTTTGACCCGATACCGGCAACGCTGATGCTCGCGGCCGATGGAGCGGTCACCGTGACCAGTGGTGCGGTGGGCATCAATGATGTCGCCGCGCAGGAATACCGGATTACCCCAAGGGGTGAGGCAAGCATTCTCAGCCGTCGGAATGGCCCGTCAGATGGCGTGTTGTCATCCGCTATCGCGGTCCGTTCCCCCGGTTCCACGGGGGTGGTGGAAGTTGATGGCTACACCATGGTGGACCTGCCGGCGGGCGCAACCTCCCAGGTGGCCGAGATCACTGCGGGCGGTCGCGTGCAGTACCGGGACAGCGGCACCCCGGTGGATCTAGCCCCGGGTTCCGCCATTGCCCTGGACAGCGACGGTGTTCGGGTAGTGTCCCGCGATGCGGACCCCGACCGTAATGGCCTGCGCCGGGCAGCGGAGGTTGTCTCCGGTGCTGGCGCAAGCCAGAACCTGGCCCGTATCGAGATCACCGATGTGGAAAGCGGTAACGAGAACCTCCGGGTGGAGGAAGCAGGGGATGGCGACGGTTTCGACGTCAGCCAGACGCTTCCGGACGGGGGCGGGGTGTTGTCTTCCCGTATCCGGCTGGACGGCAGTTCGCTGCATCGTCTGGCGGGGCGTTCCGGCCAGTCAGACAACGAGATGACTGTCCGCCTGCCAGTGAACCTGTCCATTCGCTTTGCTGACCGGGTGGTGGCAGTGGCCGGTTCCGGTGATGCCGACATGCTGGCGGAACTGCTCGCCAATGGCGAGGTGCGCCATGAAGTGGCCATCAACGGCGAATCCACCCGCGCCAGCAGCCGGATCCCTGGCACCCGCACGGTGATGGAGGAGGGCCCGGATGGTAGTCCACAGGTAACCACCCGAAGCTCTGTCGACGGGCGCACGATGACGGTTGTTGCAGACAGCCAGGGTCGGGCCCGGCACCACCTGGTGAACCGTGCCGGAACGCAGTCCAGCGCCCAGTTCAATGCGCCAGGGGCTTCTACCACGATTGATGAGGACGGCACGCTTCGGGCCCGGTCCAGGCTGGGTGATGGCGACCGCTGCGCCTGGGTGGAGACCTTCGGCAATGGCGAAACCGGTACCGGTTTTGGGTACTACGACAGTGATGCGGTCCGCTGCATCGGTATTGATGCCCCCACCAGCCTGGAGTCCCTGTTTGAGCCCGGGGCCAAAGCTACGGTGGAGGATGACGAGAGTGGCGCCAGCATTACCGTGGAAACGCCGCTGACCCGACCGCTGCGTTTCTGACCGGAGGAACCTATATGATTATTGCTTATACGCGTGGAAACAGAACTCTGATACGAACCCTGTGGGCACTCATGCTGACAGTGAGCCTGACTGGCTGTAGTGGAGGCGGGGGCGGTGGAGATGACTCGGATGACCCCACCGTTGATATCCTGAATACGGGAGATACTGCGGAGGTTTTCGAGGGTGATGAACTGGAGAAAACCACCGAGGAGGCCCGAATCGAAGTGCGCCATGAGGAGGCCTCCAATCGCAAGTTTGTCACTGTGTTATCTGGCAGTGCCGAGCTGGTGCGGGGGGATTATTACGAGAACCGGTAGCCACCTTTGCCGTCCTGCCGGAGGAGGTGGGGCGGCCAGCAGGCCGGGCGCCCTGTCGATGTGTAACAACGCGTTACGCTTTCTGGCGCGTTTGTATTGAAAATGTAAAATGGCGTAATAGTTTCCCGCCTGCACTATTACTACGCATCCTTTCTCGCTTAAGATTAACGGAAGTTAAGGAAAATTATTTTGATTCCTGACCATGGTGATAAAGGGAGTTATCGCAGCGTTTGGCTCCCGGATTCTCCCTCGCCAGGGTAATCAGATAACAAGGAGTCAGCGTGAGACCTATTGCTCGTTCCGGCGTTGCCGTCCTGGTAGCGACCACACTTTCCCGATGTCCGGCCCACGCTGAAACCAAAGATCCCGCCGAAGCGATTCGGGGAACCCGCAAGCGTACGTGCCTGCCCATCGACCCCTTCCAGTAGCGGTCTTGACGGCGAGTCCGGCGTTTACCCAATGTGCAAATCAAGGAAAAGTAGAATGCTGAAAATGTTTCTGAATTTTGATTCCATGGTCACCCCGAAGATCATTACCGTGATCTACTGGTTGTCGATTGTCGGGGTAGTCATCGGTGGCGTTGGCAGCATGTTTTCTGGCTACCAGGGCTTCACCTTTGGCAGCTTCCTCATGGGGCTGGGGATTATTGTCGGGGGGTTCCTGATGGTCCGCATCTACTGTGAACTGTTTATCGTGATCTTCAAGATCAACGAGAACCTGAGCAAGATTGCCAACCGGGAGTAATCCAATCCCGCCTGCTGGGGGGGCGTTCGATCCCTCCCGCATTTCTCCCCGTCCGATTTTCAGCCATACTCTCCCTTAATTGCTCTAGAATCGGGAACCTGTAATAGGCGCCAGAAAGCTGCCCGACGCATACAGGCCGATCAGTGGTATCCCCGGAAGCGACAAAGGATTTTGTGTGGCCTCATTCCAGTTTAAAGAGCGACTCAACCGAGCAGAGCGCTGGATCCTTTCCAATCCCAATCCGCCGCAACACTGGCCCTGGACGTGGCTCTACAAGGCGGGGCGGACCGCCTATGCCGTGATGCGTGATGTGGCCAGTGGCCAACTGACCCTGCACGCCATGAGTCTGGTGTACACCACCCTGTTGAGCATTGTTCCGTTGCTCGCGCTGAGCTTCTCGGTGCTGAAGGCCCTGGGTGTGCACCAGCGTATCGAGCCGTTCCTGTACCAGTTCTTCCAGCCCCTGGGGAGCCAGGGAGTCGAGCTGGCGGACCAGGTTCTGGGCTTTGTGGATAATATGAAGGTGGGCGTGCTGGGTTCGGTGGGCCTGGCGCTGCTGGTCTATACGGTGATTGCCCTGGTGCAGAAGATTGAGCGTTCCTTCAACATGATCTGGCGGGTTCCGGATATGCGCTCACTGGCCCAGCGCTTTTCCAATTATCTGAGTGTGATCATGATCGGGCCGCTGCTGATGGTGTCTGCCATCGGTATATCAGCCACCATTTTCTCGTCGGCGTTCGTGCAGCGGCTGATCGAGATTGAGCCTTTCGGAACAGCGGTGCTGCTGGCGAGCCGGCTGACGCCTTTTTTCCTTGTGGTGGGCGCATTTACCTTCGTTTATGTTTTCATTCCCAATACCCGGGTCAAGCTGCGTTACGCTCTCGTAGGTGGGGTTATTGCGGGGGTCTCCTGGCAGGCAGGCGGTATGATCTTCGCGTCGTTTGTGGCGGGCTCGACCAGGTATGCGGCCATTTACTCCAGTTTTGCCATCGGCATCATTGTGCTGATCTGGACCTACATCAACTGGATGATCCTGCTGATGGGGTCCAGTATCGCGTTTTACCTGCAGAACCCGGGCAATGTCTCCAAGATGCGTGACGTGGATCCGTCACCCGAGCTGCAGGAGAGGGTGGCCCTGGTGCTTATGTGGAGCGCCTGTCAGCCCTTTGCCAGGGGCTTGCCTGCCCCGCAACAGGAAAAACTGGAACAGGACATGCGAGTGCCCGGGGAGATTACCCGGCGTATCTCCGACAAGCTGATCCGCAAGGGCCTTCTGACTCTGGCGGGGCCATCCGGTGATCATCTGGTGCCCGGTCGGGCGTTGGACCTGATCCGCGTGGGGGATGTGCTCAATGCGGTAAGAGACGACGAGGAAGGCGTGGTCCAGCGCTTGCCGGCCGTGCTGCCGCCGGAGTTGCTGCCGGAAATCCGGGTGGATCAGACCCGATCGTTCGCCGAGCTGATGCAGTCGGCAGATGCCTCAGCGGCTGGATAGCCCCTCGGCCAGGAGACGTGACAGCACGTGGCGGACCTTGCCCAGCTGCTCTGCATTGATACCCAGCAGGCTGAGCAGCTCGTCGTCACCGAGGTTCCGCTGGTGGGCGTTCCGCAGGGCCTCCCGGGTGCCAAGGACAATACCATCGTTGAGCGGGGAGTGATCCCGTTCAGGGGCCGGGCGCTCTGCGGTCAGCAGCAGGGCATGGTAGCGGGGAGGCAGGTTCCAGGCATGGGCAACGTTCTGGGCGGTCGCCCACTGGAAGGTTCGCATGGCTTCGTGGAACGTCTCGGCGGCCGGTGTCTGCCCCGGGAATTTACGATCGAAGATGTTTTGCACCTCCCGTCGCAGGGTCAGGTACGACAGGGCCGGCAGCAGGCCCACCATGAAATAGCTGGTGCTTTCCTGTTTCTGGGTCAGGGCGATGAGTTCGGCGGAACGGGCGCAGGTCAGCCCCCATCGCCAGACCCGCTGGGCGAAGGTGGATTCCGTGGAGTTGCGGGCGGCCAGCATGGGGCGCATGACCGACGCCGAAGCCACGTTGCGGATGCCGTCGAGCCCCAGTAGAAAGACCGCCTGATCCACCGTCTCCACTGGCTGGTCACCAACCTTGAAGAACGGGCTGTTGGCGACCTGCAGTACCTGGTTAGTGAGTGATGCATCGCTGAGAATGATGCTGGTTACCTCCTTGCGGGAGGTTTTCTCACTGGCCAGCGTTCGCATCAATGTGGGCAGCGTCAGCGGCTGGCGGGGAAGTTCCATCAGGGCATTGTTTGCCAGGCGGTTGTCCAACTCGCGCAGGACCTTTCCGGTCAGTGGCGACGGCTCCGCAATCTGCCTGGGTGAGCTGTCGAGCAGCCAACAGAACAGGTGGTCTTCCAGTTTTGCCAGGGGCTCCCCGTTTCCGGCGACGTTTCCGGCACCTGAGCTGAGCAGGGCGCTGCCAGACACGCGGTTCCTGCTGCCGGGCGTGTTGGAATGGGCACCATGGCTTGAATGGTCTGGGAACAGCCTGTGTCTGATCCAGGAAGCGATACCTGGCATCCGGTACTTCTCCTTGAGGTGTCTTGGCGTCACGGAAATGGCGCTGCCCGGTCCGCTGTCGCAGTATAGTACAGTCTGGCGGGGTCGCTGTCAGCGGCAGCCTGTCTGCAGGTGTGGTGGTTCCACATCAAAGACTGGCAACACAGGCTCAGAGTCCTCAGAGGCAAGCCCTTCGGCTTTTCAGAAGCTCAGTAGGTTAAGGCATTAGCCAGACGGGACACTAGCCGAAGTCGCCCCAGAGCCATTGGCACAGGGTGATGGCAGCGACGGGCGCGGTTTCTGTGCGCAATACCCGGGGCCCAATGGCTGCCGGGGAAAAACCGCTTTCCCTGGCAGCGGCAATTTCGGCTTCCGAGAGTCCCCCTTCAGGACCTACCAGCAGAGCGACGCCTTGCACGGGTGGTGTCATTGCGGACAGAGGTTGTTCGGTACGGTGGTGAAGCACCAGCCGCAGGTCGCAGGTCTCACTGAGGTTGAACCAGTCCGCCAGTGACGCCAGCGGCGCAATGGTGGGCACGGTGGCCCGCCCGCATTGCTCGGCAGCACTGATGGCCACCTGTTGCCAGTGACGGATTCGCTTGTCTTCCCGGTCGCCTTTCAGGCGGACATCGCAGCGCTCGCTGGTCAGGGGGACGATGGTATCCACCCCCAGTTCCGTGCTCTTCTGCACCGCGTAGTCCATACGGTCACCCTTGGAGATAACCTGTCCAAGCATGATCTTCAGGCGTGGTTCGCAGGTGCTTGCTTCTCGCGTCAGTATCCGTGCACTGACCCGCTTCTTGCCTACCTCGTCCAGTTCGGCCGGGTAGTTGGCGCCGTCACCATTAAACAGCACCAGCGGTTGTCCGGTCTGCATGCGCAGGACCTTGCCGACATGGTGGGCGGCGCTGTCATCAAGGTAAACGGTCTGCCCTGCAGCAAGGGCGGCGTCGGTAAAGATTCGCGGGTTGCGCACGAAAGTGTCCTGTCAGGCCAAGAGAATCGGGAGCGACAGATTACCGAAAACCGCCGCTCCCTTACACCGCTAGGAGTCTGCGCGGCAGAAACCGCGCCAGGCGAGAGCGTCCCACTTTGAGTCCATTTTGACGGTCATTTGAGGCGCATAGTGGTTCTATGTAACGAAAATGAGCGATCAAAAGGGGCCAAAGTGGGGTGGTCGCAGCGGTGCGATTTTCTGCCGCGCAGACTCCTAGTCTCTGACTGCGATATCGATGCCTTCGGTAGCCACCTGGGCCAGATGGCGGATCTGGTCCTCGGTGATCACATAGGGGGGCATGAAGTAGACCACATTGCCCAGTGGGCGGAGCAGGGCCTCCCGGGTCAGTGAGTGCTGATAGACCCGGATGCCGCGACGCTCCTGCCAGGGGAAAGGCTCCTTGGTCTTCCGGTCCTTGACCATTTCGATGGCCAGCGTCATGCCATGCTGGCGGATATCGCCCACGTTGGGGTGATCCGCCAGGTGGGCTACGGAGTCGGCCATGGTGCGGGACAGGGCCCTGTTGGCGTTGATCACGTCGTCGTCCCGGAAGATATCCAGGGTGGCAAGCGCCACCGCGCAGCCGATGGGGTTGCCGGTGTAGCTGTGGCTGTGCAGGAAGGCCCGCAGGGTTTCGTAGTCGTCGTAGAAGGCGTTATAGACGTCGTTGGTCGTCAGCACCACGGACAGCGGCAGGTAGCCGGCGGTCAGGCCCTTGGACAGGCACATGAAGTCGGGGGTGATGCCGGACTGCTCGCAGGCGAACAGGGTGCCCGTACGCCCGAAGCCTACGGCAATTTCATCAGCGATCAGATGCACGCCGTAGCGGGTGCAGGCTTCCCGCAGTTTGGTGTGGTAGATGGGGTGGTGCATGCGCATGCCGCCGGCACACTGGATCATCGGCTCCACCACCACGGCGCAGATTTCGTCGTGCTTTTCTGCCAGGAGCTGCTCCATGGCTTGGAACTGCCGCAGGGCGTATTCCTCGTCGGTTTCTCCCGGTTCCTTGTTGAAGGCGTCCGGTGACGGTGCGGTCAACACTTCCATCAATAGCGGCTGGTAGGTGTCCTTGTAAAGGGCAACATCGCCCAGCGCCAGGGCGCCCAGGGTTTCGCCGTGGTAGCTGTTGGACAGGTTTACAAAGTTTTTCTTGCCCGGCTTGCCGTGGTTCTTCCAGTAGTGGTAGCTCATCTTGAGGGCGGCTTCGATGGCCGACGAGCCGTTGTCGGCGTAGAAGCACTTGTTCAGGCCTTCCGGGGTGACTTCGATCAGTCGTTCGGAAAGCTCCACCACGGGTTCGTGGCTGAAGCCGGCGAGAATGACGTGCTCAAGCTTCTCGATCTGGTCGCGGATGGCGCCATTGATGCGTGGGTTGGCATGGCCGAACAGGTTGACCCACCAGGAGCTGACGGCATCGATGTAGCGATTGCCTTCAAAGTCTTCCAGCCACACGCCTTCCCCTTTCTTGATGGGGATCAATGGCAGGGATTCGTGGTCCTTCATCTGGGTACAGGGGTGCCAGACGGATTTCAGGTCACGGGCGACCAGGTCGGCATTGCGCATGGTTGGCTCCGGTTCGTTTTCTTTGTTGGTGGGTTTGTCTCTGTTAACCAGATCGAATGATACAGTTAACGGCGGTTTCTAGGAAGGTGCCAGGGGTGTAACTGTTGACTGGTCGCTTGGCGGGCTGGACGTATGGTGTGGGGGAGGCTTTCTCCACCGCAATTCACGGTCCATCCCTGGACCGACCTTGCTCCGCGCCATCCATGGCGCTGTTGCGAAAGCCTCCCCCACACCACACGTCCGACGGGCCTCTCGGATGACTCTCCAGAAATTACAGACAAACCATGGCAAGGCTGCATCGCTTTGGCATGTGTTAATCGGCGACGACGAGGGGAAAATCTGATGACACCCCGGGAGGAGCATACGGAAGGAGGTAACTCACCTGCTAGATTGGACCGGGGGTGGTGGGCTTGCTTTCGCAGCAGCGCCATGGATGGCGCGGAGCAAGGCGGGCGCCAGGGATGGCCCCTGAATTGCGGCGGAGAAAGCGAGCCCACCACCCCCCGGTCCAGCCCCCAAGCTCAGACAGCCAACATCCTCAGTGCTTCAAAACCCGAGAAAGGAACGACTGAGTCCGCTCATTCTGCGGATTGTCGAACACATCCTCAGGCTTGCCTTCCTCCACAATCTGACCCTCGTGGATGTAGAACACCCGGTCGGCCACTTCGCGGGCGAAGCCCATCTCGTGGGTGACCACCATCATGGTCATGCCTTCCTTTGCCAGCTCCCGCATGACATCCAGCACCTCACCGATCATTTCCGGATCCAGGGCGGAGGTGGGCTCATCGAACAGCATCAGCTTTGGTTCCATGGCCAATGCCCGGGCAATCGCCACCCGCTGTTGCTGACCACCAGAGAGATGACTGGGATACTTGTTCGCCTGGTCGGCAATGCCCACACGCTGTAACAGACGTTCGGCGGTGCCATTGGCGACCACCTGGGGCTCGTCCTTCACCTTCATGGGTGCCAGCATGATGTTCTTCTTCACCGTCAGGTGAGGGAACAGGTTGAACTGCTGGAACACCATGCCCACTTCCTTGCGGATCTCGGCCAGGGACTTCTGGTTGCCGCCCTTGGGCGCCAGCGGGTGGCCATCCACCTCCAACTGACCGGATTCGAACTGCTCAAGCCCGTTCACACAGCGAATCAGGGTGGACTTGCCGGAGCCACTGGCGCCGATGATCACCACCACCTCGCCGGCGTCTACCGACAGGTTGATATCCTTCAGCACATGCAGGTCACCGAAGTACTTGTTCATGCCCTCAATTTTCACAATCTGGCTCATCGTGCCCGCTCCTTAAACCGACGTCAGGCCGCGCCGCTCAACCAGGCGCAGAATCAGTGACAACGACAGGGTGATCATCAGGTACAGAATCGCCACCACGAAGTACACCTCGAATGCCGTAAAGGTGTTGGCGATATAGACCTGACCCTGACGAACCAGCTCGCCCACGCCAATCACCGAGAACAGCGAGGTGTCCTTGATTGAGACGATGGCCTGGTTGCCAAGGGGCGGGATCATCCGGCGGAAGGCCTGGGGCCACACAATGGACCAGAAGGTCTGGGTGCGGGACAGCCCCAGCGACAGGCCCGCTTCGGTCTGGCCCTTGTCGATGGACTGTACGCCACCGCGAACCACTTCCGAGATATAGGCGCCGGAATTCAGCGCGATCGCGGCAATACCGGCTGTCAGTGGGTCAATGGGACCCCCGATCAGATCCGGCAGGCCGTAGAATATAAAGAGTACCTGCACCAGGATCGGCGTGCCCCTGAATACTTCAATGTAGGCGGTGGCCGGCCAGCGCAGGAACCAGTGTTTGTTGATGCTCAGCAGCCCGAAGAAGATACCCAGTACAAAGCCGATGGCCAGGCCGCCGAATGAAATCAGCAGGGTATAGGGGACACCCTTGAGCAGGAAGGGAATGGAATCGATGGCCGCTTGCCAGTCAAACTGGAACTGAGACTCCACGCTCTGTTTCTCCGTTCACTTCAGGGAGGGGGCAGGTGCCGAAGCCAGCTGACTTCGGCACCTGCTCAGAAATGCCCGGGTTTATTTTTCTTCCGGGAGTTCGCCAAACCACTTCTTGTATATTTCGTCGTAGGTGCCGTCTTCCTTCATGGAGGCAAGGGCGTCATTGACATCGTCCACCCATTCACTGCCGTCTTTCAGGGCGATGCCGTACTGCTGGCCTTCATACAGTGGCCCTACTGTCTTGACCCGGCCCTCGCCCTTGGTCTGGGCGAAATAGCCGACGTTGGGGGCGTCGTAGAAAACGGCGTCAACGGAGCGGCTCATCAGGGCCATATACATGTCGGAGCTGCCCGGGTAGGGGGTGACGCCGTCGTTGTCATCCAGCTCCCTGGTGAGGAAGTCATAGCTGGTGCTGCCGATCTTGGTGCCGATCTTCAGGCCTTCCAGGTCCTCAATGTTGTCCACTTCCTCGTTGTCGGCGCGAACCATGATGCGCAGGCCGGAATCATAGTAAGGGTCGGAAAAGTCGACAATTTCCTCACGTTCGTCGGTGATGGTGATGCCGGCAATGGCGATGTCCACATTGCCCGTCTGCAGGGCGGGGATAATGCCGTTGAAGTCCATGGTCTGCAGGTCGTACTCAAACCCGGCCCGGTCGGCCACTTCGGCGATAATCTCCATGTCGAAACCGATCATTTCGCCGGTTTCCTGGTCCATCATTTCAAAGGGGACGAAACTCGGGTCGGTAACCACTTTCACCGTTTCCGCAGAGGCGACATTGGCCGTAAAGGACAGCGCAGCAGCCACGCCAAGGGGTTTCAGCCAGTTGGTGTTCATGGGATCTCCTTTCAGATTAGGAACATACCTGTATCAGGATAGACCATGTAACGACGTTTTGCAGGAGGCTTATTCCGGTAGCCAATTTCATTTCAATGGATGGAGAAGTCGACGCCGAAGCGTTGGGCCAGCTTGGTCAATCGCTTGTCGAAGGTCCAAAGGCAGGCGTCCGGCGTGATCAGGGTGGAGGCCAATAGCGTCATATCCACCAGGCCGCACCCCAGCCCGTAGAGCTTTTCACGTTCCACGAGCTCCCTGACTTCTTCCAGGCTGGCCTGGCTGGAGGGTTGGAGGAGTCCGATATCCTCCAGGGTTCTTGAACGGGGTGCGGGAGGCGTTCCACAGGCCAACTCCGCGACGACCATGGGATGAGTCAGCACCCGGTCGGATAGCAATAACGCTACGAGGTCGGAGTTGCTGACACGAAAGTGGTTGACCCAGACGGAGGTGTCTACCAACACGTTCATGAATCAGGTTTTTCCCCGCGGCGGGCAATCTCTGACATGTCTGGTGCCGCGCTCCCGAGCGCAGCCAGGCGTTTGGCGGCCCGGATTCGCACGAACGTGCGCATGGCTTCCCGGAAAAGTTCTGCCTTGTCCGTTCCGGGGTCCGCCATCTCCAGCGCCTTCTGGTAAAGCTCATCATCTATGGTCACTGTGGTGCGCATGGCCCGTTCCTCAAAAATGGTGCAATAGTGCATCAAAAATAGCATCAAGTAGGGCGTGGGGCAATCGGCTTCGGGGAGGAAAATTCTGCGCTTCCGGGACGATGAAGGGCATAAAAAAACCGCGACGAGGGTCGCGGTTTCAGGGAGAGGCTTCAGAGTTTGACGACTACTGCCCGACGCAACGCACATCGCCCAGGTTGCCACCGTGTCCGCCAGTGAAGCCAAAGCTCGTTGACTGGCCAGGGGCCAGCTGGCGATTGTAGCTGGCCCCCTCGAAGACGATTCGGCTATCCTCGGTGGAGATGACATTGGAAGACCAGCTCTGGCTTAAGGAAACCGGGTTGTCGAACTCCACGGCAACCTGCCAGTTCAGCGCCTCATCGCCAGTATTGGTCACCTGGATATCACCCAGAACGAATCCACTTTGCCAGGCATCGGTACGGTTAATGGAGCAGCTTACGGACGGGGAGCCTGGCTCTGGTTCGTTACCTTCCTCCTCGTCACCAGCGCCGTCCCCATCCCCCGGAGCGGGGGGCGGACTGTCATCACCGGTACGCTCGAAATCCAGGTAATCCAGATTCGTTTGCCCATCGAGGAAGGTCACCGTGATGGTGGCATCGTCGGGGATGGTCACGTTGCGGATGGTCTCGGTGGACCAGCTTTGCCAGCCCGCGCCATTGGTTGACACCTCGCCGGCGTGGTTGCCGTTGATGTCGATGCGGACTCGGCGACCGTTGAACTGGCTGGCCAGGCCGACATTCATATCGAACGTGCCCCCTGCGGAGCCCACCTTGTAGGTCAGGGACTCGCCGGCTTCGGTCCAGCCGATGTTGCAGGTGCCCTGGGAGGCGTTTTCAATGTCAACGTCGAGGCCATGGTACTGGCAATTGGAGAACGAATAGGTGCTGATATTGCCCGGAGTGGTGTCCTGGGCGCTGTTGTAGTTTTCAGCCTCAATACGTCCCGGTAAGTTGGCTTGCCCCTGGTAGCCGCCGTTGGTATCGCCATCTGACCCATCCGGATCATCCGGTGCGCCGGAGCCACCATCCTCTTCATCGCCAGAGCCGGAATCGCCGGTCTTGTCCGGCCAGGTCCGGATCATGTTTCTGACGTAGCGGCCAGAGTCAGTCAAATCACTGTCAGACCACTGACCCTGGGTGGACGCGCCCGGCCTGAGGGCGGATGCCCCTTCGCTTTTGTCGTTGAGCGCCCAATTAGCATTACCAATGGAGTGTTCCTTCATGAAGGCAACCCATCGGTCGGTTTCGGCCCGGGCCACTCCACCATCGCCATTGGCGTTGACGCTGCCCCACTCCGTAACGAACAGCGCGACGCCCTGGTCCATGGCCCGCACGGCCTTGTCCCGTAGCGCCTGGCCGTGAGTGCCTGCGTAAAAGTGGAGCGTGTACGCGATGTTGTCGTAGCCCTCGATGGGATCGCTGGCTGCCACGTCCACGTCCTGGGACCAGGTGGGCGAACCCACCACAATAAGGTTGTCAGGGTCGATGGCGCGAATGGCGGCGATAACCCGCTCGGCGTAGGGCTTGACGTCGCCTGCCCAGGTCACATCGTTCTTGGGCTCGTTGAAGATCTCATAGATCACATGGCTGGTATCGCCGTACTTGCGGGCCATGGTTTCGAAGAACTCGATGGCTTTCTGCTCGTATTCATGGGCGTAATGGGAGTGCCAGTCGATAATCACGTACATGTCGTTGGCAATGGCGGCGTCCACCACCTCATACACGCGCTGGAGATTGCCTTCGCGGTCGGAGAGGTAGCCGCCGCTCTCCTCGACACCCATGGCGGCACGCACCAGGTTGCCCTCAAAGAACGTCTTGACGCCACCCACGGATTCGGCCGTGTAGTATTTTTCGCCGCCCCAGCCCGTGTTGGACCAGAACAGGCTCATACCGCTAAGGCTGGCGGCCTCTCCGTTGGCTGTGATGGTGGAGCCTTCTACCGACAGTTCGGGCGGGGCTGCCATAAGGGAGGTGGAGACAGTCAGTGCGGAAAGCATCAGTCCCGCGTTTGCCAGTTGTTTCGCTACTCGGTACGGAGCCATGGAATCTCCCTTTCATGGGTGGATGGTGATATTGGTTTTTCGGAGACCCGACGTGACGGTTACCTCGACGCCTGCCCGGGTCTGGTCAGTGACGCAAGCATAAGGCCGACAGCTATGCAGCCGTAATTAATAACCGGAAACCCTGGTGACATGCCGCCGTCGCAATAGACTTTCCGCCAAAGGGCCCGGGGCCTGGCGTGGCGGGTAGAGCCGGGTGGCTTACGTTAATGAAGTGAGGGGGATGGGGCGTTGAATTGATAAGCAGTTCAATTCTCTATCAGTCGTAATATTAAATTATGGACAGATTTATGGGTGGGCGGGGCGCACGACAGTCGTGGCAGGATGTGATTTGTCACCTGAAGGAACTGTCCGTTTTGGCTTGTTCCACCAGTCGTGGCCTGGCGATGGCAACTGACCCATGGAAAAGGTACTCGGAATCAGCTATAAACGCAGGCTGATGGACTCAGTGTTCAGGATGGCCTGCTATGGATACGCTGTTGGCCCGTTAAATAAGAGCATTACTGGCCAGGCAGGCCGGGCTTTCACTTGGAAGGGAATCTTATGAAAACACAAACTGCTTCTCCCAATCTTCATGCAGAACCGACCCTCATCGAACCGCTTTCCCTCGCTTCTCTGGACTTAATTGAAGTCGGGGATATCATCGCTACAGCTTCCAATGCCAGTACTTCGGAAGGGATTCAATGGGCTACCAATGCTGAATTCAGTCACGCGATTTTGTATTTGAGAGACGGCATGGCTGTCGACGCTATGCCAGGCGTCGGCGTGAGAACGCAGCCCCTTTTAACAAAACTGAAAGGTGCTTCCAGAGCTGTAGTTTTCCGGCACCGTAATGCAACCCGGGAGCAGAAGGCACTTGCTGTGAATTGGGCCGCCGCGCAGGTCGGGGCGGGGTATGACAATGTAGGTGCTGCAAGGGTTGGGCTCCAATTTGGATCACGAACCTTTCCGTTGAGGTTGACGCCTATCGGTCACACTATTTCCGTGGTTGACGAGATCGCAGGTGCTGCTTCTGATGAGTGGCATGACAGCAGCTTTTTCTGCTCCGAGTTGATATTCAGGGCTTATGAGGTGGCCCAGGCGCCGATCGTCCCGGGACGACCGCATGTGGCCGGTCCGGGAGCCTTACGCAAGGTGCGTACGGTTCGGTGTGTTGGTGAACTTACGTTGGTAGCTTGATATGCGGCTGCTCTCAATAGTAATACTCGCCATCGGAATCAATATTCAGGGCTGTGAGGCCAAGAATAATTTCCCGGAGAATCAGAAAATTCCCGGTCCGATCGAAATCGGCTCTCAATGGCAGGTTATCGAGTTGGATGAACCGCTGCAGATTAACCGGGAGGGGGTTCAGGGGCTCCATATTGTTGTTGATCCGGATGAGTTTTCGTCGAACTTCACTTACGGTGATGACCTTTCGAACGACCTAGATCATTATTTCGACTTGAGGAACGAGTCAGGCGAGCTAGTGGCACCCGAAGTGGTGATAGTCGCTCAGGATGGCACTGAGATTGAGTTGTCGCCAATCAGCAACATAGGTCTTGACGAAGGTGGCCTCACGGTAGGCATGGGGCTGAGGGCAGGGGACATCCGCGAGCCATCCCCGCCCTTCCCTGAAGGTGTTAAGAGTTTTACGTCTTTTCGCGTAAAAAGCGACGTCCCCTTTACCGCCGAGTATCTCTGGTGGCTGGTTGAGCATCATCCCGATATGCTGCATTGAATGGTTCCGCCAGCCGGGGCCTGGCCACGGCATAAACGCATGTACTGATAGAAATAGGTGCCCTGGGTGAGCGCACTCACCAGGGAAAGTTAGATCATAAGCCGCCTCAAGGAACGAGCTACCTATGAATCTCATAACTCTGCAAAGTTATCTGCCACCAAACTCCTGGTCTTGGGTACTCGTCCTGGCCTTTCTGGGGGTGGTAATCTTGAGCTCTCCCTTGCTGAGCCATTCTCGCGTGCGCGATTCTGCCCTTGCATCGATAATCTTATGGCCCAGCTTCTTGATCCTTATGGCTCTCCCTTTAGGGTTGCCGATACTGGCGATATGCGCACAGGCTTTCTGGTTACCACTCGTCGTCTTTTCGGTTCTTTATATCACAGTCCTGTCAGGATTCTTTCTCTCTAACGGAGCGGCCCTTATGTTCATTAATCATTTTGGCGTCCTTTGCCTGGCAATGCCATTGGCTATCGCTCTTAGAGCAGGAAGAGGCGTTTACCTTATGTCGTAGTCTGAAGGCATGACATGTATAAGGGGAAGCAAAAGTGTTAGATAGCGTCCTGGTAAAGGGACTAAATATATAAAAGGCTGTTGCAATGCAACTTCTTAAAATTGCGATTATTGGTATAAGTCTCAGTATACAGGGCTGTGGAGCTCAGAACGACTTTCCGGAAAACCAGAAGATTCCAGGGCCGATCGAGATAGGGATTGAGTGGCAGGTTATTGAGCTGGATGAGCCCCTGATGATCAATCGGAAAGCATTTCTTCAGGGTCTTCATCTGGTTGTTGATCCCGGCGACTATACCTCCAACAGCAGTTATGATGATGAACTCTCTGATGATCCCGATCATTTTTTCGATCTACGGAATCAGTCTGGTGAGTTGGTCGTGCCGGAAGTTGTCATGGTTGCAGGCAATGGGACAGAAGTTCGACTGGGCTCACGGAGTAACATCTCTCTCTATGAAGGTGGCTTGACCGTGGGAATGAAAATCGTGCCGGATAAAATCCATGAACCTTCTCCGCCTTTCCCGGAGGGTATTGAAGGGTTTGAGTCCTTCCGCATCAGGAGCAATGTTCCTTTCACTGCCGATTATATCTGGTGGCTCGTAGAGCGGCACCCCGATATGCTGCATTGAATAGTTCCGCCAGCCGTGATCTGGCCAAGGCTGGCGGGCTTCTTCAGAACGAAATCTTGTCCCGGTTGGCCAGGCCAAGGTTGTTCCAGATTTTCAGGCTGGCATCCGCCTGGTTGAGCGTGTAGAAGTGCAGGCCGGGAGCACCGGCGGCCAGCAGTCGCTCGCACATGCGGGTGACCACTTCCTCGCCAAACTTCTTGATACTGTCCGAATCATCGCCGTAGGACTCCAGCTGCTTGCGGATCCAGCGGGGGATTTCCGCGCCGCACATGTCGGAGAAGCGCACCAGGCTGGAGAAGTTGACGATGGGCATGATGCCCGGCACCACCGGAATGGTGATGCCCATCTTTTCCAGCCGGTCGATGAAGTAAAAGTAGCTGTCCGCATTGAAGAAATACTGCGTAATGGCGCTGTTGGCGCCGGCCTTCACCTTGCGTTCGAAGTTCCGCAGGTCTTCTTCGGCATTGCGGGCCTGGGGGTGGAATTCCGGATAGGCGGCCACCTCCAGGTTGAAGGTGTCGCCACTGTGTTCCCGGATGAATTCCACCAGTTCATTGGCGTAGCGCAGTTCGCCGGCAGCGCCCATGCCCGAGGGCATGTCGCCCCGAAGGGCAACGATGCGATTGACGCCGCTTTCCTTGTAGATGTCGAGTAGCTCGGCGATGGTATCCCGGGTGCCTCCCACGCATGAGAGGTGGGGCGCCGTGGATATGCCCTGGTTATGCAGGTTCAGCACGGTTTCGATGGTGCGGTCCCGGGTGGAGCCGCCGGCCCCGAAGGTGACCGAGAAGAAGTCCGGGTCCACCTCCGCCAGCCGGTTACGAACGCCCTGCAGCTTTTCCTTGCCCTGGTCGGTCTTGGGCGGGAAGAACTCGAAGCTGAAGCGACGCTTGAACTGTTTTTGTGATTCCATCTTGCTTGTCCGATCAGTACTTGTAGCTTTCCGGCTTGTACGGGCCTTCGACCGGTACACCGATGTATTTGGCCTGTTCCGGGGTCATCCGGGTGATCACACCACCAAAGCCCTGGACCATGGCCATGGCCACTTCCTCGTCCAGCTTCTTGGGCAACACCTTGACGTAGATGCCGTTTTCTTTCTCTGCGGTGGGCAGTTCCGCGAACCGGCGCTCATACAGGTACATCTGGGCCAGCACCTGATTGGCAAAGGAACCGTCCATGATCCGGGACGGGTGGCCGGTGGCGTTGCCCAGGTTCACCAGGCGGCCTTCGGACAGCAGGATCAGGTGGTCGTTGCTGGCCTTGTCGCGGTAGACCACGTGGACCTGCGGCTTGACTTCATCCCATTCCCAGTTCTTGCGCATGTAGACGGTGTCGATTTCGTTATCGAAGTGGCCGATGTTGCACACCACGGCGCCGCTTTTGAGGGCCTTGAGCATGTTGGCGTCACACACGTTCATATTGCCTGTGGTGGTAACCAGCAGGTCGGTATGGGCCAGCAGGTCCTTGTTGATGCTGTCTTCAGAACCGTTGTTGATGCCATCGATGTACGGTGAAACCACCTCGAAGCCGTCCATGCAGGCCTGCATGGCGCAGATGGGGTCGGCTTCGGTGATCTTGACGATCATGCCTTCCTGGCGCAGGGAGGCGGCGGAGCCTTTGCCCACGTCGCCGTAGCCGATGACCAGGGCCTTTTTGCCGGCCATCAGGTGGTCTGTGGCGCGTTTGATGGCGTCGTTCAGGCTATGACGACAACCGTACTTGTTGTCGTTCTTGGACTTGGTGACGGCATCGTTGACGTTGATGGCCGGCACCTTCAGGGTCTTTTCGCGCAGCATTTCCTGCAGGCGGTGGACACCGGTGGTGGTTTCCTCGGTAACGCCGTGGCACTTGGCGAGGATATCCGGGTGCTTGTCGTGGAGCAGGGCAGTGAGGTCGCCGCCGTCGTCCAGGATCAGGTTGGGCTCCCAGCCTTCCACGTCGGCACCCACGGTGCGCTCGAGGCACCAGTCGTACTCTTCATCGGTTTCGCCCTTCCAGGCAAAGACCGGTACGCCAGCGGCGGCTATGGCAGCAGCGGCCTGATCCTGAGTGGAGAAGATGTTGCATGAGGACCAGCGTACGTTGGCGCCCAGCTCGATCAGGGTTTCGATGAGCACGGCGGTCTGGATGGTCATGTGGATACAGCCCATGATGTTGGCGCCTTTCAGGGGCTGCTCTGCCTTGTACTTCTCGCGCAGGGCCATCAGGGCGGGCATTTCGCCCTCGGCGATGTTGATTTCCTTGCGGCCCCAGTCAGCGAGGGTGATGTCGCGGACTTTGTAGTCGTCGAAGCTGTTCAGTTGTTCTGCCGGAGTGCTCATGGTGTTCTCCTGTCGAATTCGTATGTCGCGGTTTTGCGAAGACTTATACGTTGGGTGCCTGGCTTTGGGGCGGGAGTCCTCTCTCCGCCGCAATTCAGGGGCCGTCCCTGGCGCCCGCCTTGCTCCGCGCCATCCATGGCGCTGCTGCGAGAGGACTCCCGCCCCAAAGCCGTTCCAATTACCGGGAAGTCGCCTGGTTAAATGCCAGCTGCGTCTTTCAAGACGGCAGCCCTATCTGTTTTCTCCCATGGGAATGCGGTAAAGGTCTTTCCACCCACGGTCATCTCAAATGGTTCGCGACCAAAGTGGCCGTAGGCCGCCGTTTGCTGGTACATCGGGTGCAGCAGGTCCAGCATGTTGGTGATGGCGTAGGGGCGCAGGTCGAAGTGCTCCCGCACCAGCTGGATGATCTTGTCGTCACCGATCTTGCCGGTGCCGAAGGTGTTCACGGAAATGGAGGTGGGCTGCGCCACACCGATGGCGTAGGACACCTGGATCTCGCACTTCTCGGCCAGGCCGGCGGCGACAATGTTCTTGGCGACATAGCGACCAGCGTATGCGGCGGAGCGGTCCACTTTGGACGGGTCTTTGCCTGAAAAGGCGCCGCCGCCATGCCGGGCCATGCCGCCATAAGTGTCAACGATGATCTTGCGACCGGTGAGGCCACAGTCGCCTACCGGTCCGCCAATCACGAACTTGCCGGTGGGGTTGATGTGGAACTGGGTGTCCTTGTGCAGCAGCTCGGCCGGCAGCACGTTCTTGACGATCAGTTCCATCACCGCTTCCCGCAGGTCTGCCTGGGTCACGTCTTCGTCATGCTGGGTGGACAGCACCACGGCGTCGATGCCCGACACCTTGCCGTTCTCGTAGCGGCAGGTGATCTGGCTCTTGGCATCGGGACGCAACCACGGTAGCAGGCCGCTGCGACGGGCTTCCGCCTGGCGTTGTACGAGGCGGTGGGCAAAGGTGATCGGGGCGGGCATCAGCACATCGGTTTCGTTGCTGGCGTAGCCAAACATCAGGCCCTGGTCGCCGGCGCCCTGGTCTTCCGGCTTCTGGCGGTCGACGCCCTGGGCGATGTCCACGGACTGCTTGCCGATGATGTTGATGATGCCGCAGGTGTCACCGTCGTAGCCCACGTCGGAGGAGGTGTAGCCGATGTCCTTGATGACGCCGCGCACCAGGTCTTCCAGGTCGACCCAGGCGCTGGTGGTGACTTCGCCACCGATAATGGCCACGCCGGTCTTGACCATGGTTTCACAGGCTACCCGGGCGTGGGGGTCATCGGTGAGGATGGCGTCCAGTACCGCATCGGAGATCTGGTCGGCCAGTTTGTCCGGATGGCCTTCGGAGACCGACTCGGATGTAAAGATGCTGTAGTCAGACATAGCACAGGCTCCTCTTGAGCTGGTTGGGCAGGTCCTGCCACTTTAAATGAGTAACGATGGTTAAGTCCGGTTGTTAACCGATACGTTCTGCATTGATTTTGGATTCTATATCAAAAACTTTTGATATTCATTGTATCGTTGGTTTCAGTGTGTATTTTCAGGCTTGCGATACTCCCGCACCTGAATCTGGAAGCCATTGCGCAGGCCGATGAACATCGCTTCGCCGGTTTCCAGGCCGGCGTCACTGGCCCAGGCATTCAGTTCCTCGGGCTCGAAGCCCAGCCACAGGTCGCCACAGTTCTCCCGGGCCCAGTCCTGGTCGTGACTGCGGAGGTCACTGATCACCAGGTAACCCCCTGCCGCCATCAGTTCACTGGCTTCCAGGAAGATGTCCGCCGGGCTGGGCACGTGGTGCAGCACCATGTTGGCAACCACCAGGTCGAAGCGTTGCTGGTGGTCGAGCAGGGTGGCGGTTGTGCCTTCTACCAACTCCACATTTTCAAGCTTTTCGTCGGCGCAGGTCTGCCGCGCCTTGCGCAGCATGTCGGCGGAGTTATCCACCGCTACCACCTGCTGGCAGATACCGGCGACGATGGGCAGGAAGGCGCCTTCGCCGGGGCCGATTTCCAGGGCGGTCTGCCACTGATGTCTGGCGGCTCTTGCACGGATCAGTTCTGCGGTCGGTTCGGCGTACAGGTCGAAGGCGGCGATCAGCTCCTGCTGTTCCCGGAACTGCTCCGCGTGGCGTGCGAAGAAGACCTGGGACTGGTCCGCCCGCTGATTGCGGATGGCTTCAATCTTGCCCTGCAGGTGGCTGGCCACCGGAATCTGATCAATGGTGCGGAAGATTTCGCGCACGGCGTTGTCCAGGAGGCTGGTGTTTTCGGCGTCCAGGTGCAGCGGCCGGCGGTAGAAAATGGCATTGCCTTCACGCTGTGGTTCCAGCAGGCCGGCCTTGTGTAGCACTTTCAGGTGATGGCTCATGCCTGACTGACGCACGTCGAACAGTTGGCTCATTTCGAGGACCCCGAAGGTGTCCCGCCGCAGTACCCGTAGTATTTCCAGGCGCAGGGGGTCGCCGCAGGCCTTGTAGAGCGGGGCGAGGGCATCGAGGCCCGGAGCGGATTCTGGGGTGGTCAGGCTGTTCATGGTGAGCAGTCTAGAGGCTGCTCAGGGCTTGATCAAGATGTATATCAAAATATTTTGATATACGGTTTATGGGGTGTCCGGTAGCCGCTTCCGCAAAAGCGCAATGCTGATTTGCTCCCATGGCCACTAATCGGCGAAAATACGCGCCTTCTTTTTCGATCCCATTGTTTGCTGACCAAGACTGGAGAAACGTCAATGCCGTCCCGTAAAGATCTCGCCAACGCCATTCGCGCGCTGAGCATGGATGCGGTTCAGAAAGCCAAGTCCGGCCACCCGGGTGCGCCCATGGGTATGGCGGATATTGCCGAGGTGCTGTGGAATGACTATCTCAGCCACAACCCGGCCAACCCGCAATGGGCGAACCGTGACCGTTTCGTGCTGTCCAATGGCCATGGCTCCATGCTGCAGTACTCACTGCTGCACCTGAGCGGGTACGACGTTTCCATTGACGACATCAAGAACTTCCGTCAGCTCCACTCGAAGACCCCGGGCCACCCCGAATACGGCTATACACCGGGTGTAGAGACCACCACCGGGCCGCTGGGGCAGGGCATTGCCAATGCCGTAGGGTTTGCGCTGGCGGAGAAGGCACTGGCGGACCAGTTCAACCGGCCCGGCCATGAGATCGTGGACCATTACACCTATGCCTTCCTGGGGGACGGCTGCCTGATGGAAGGCATTTCTCACGAAGTGTCCTCCCTGGCCGGCACCCTGGGCCTCGGCAAGCTGATCTTCTTCTATGACGACAACGGCATTTCCATCGACGGTGAGGTGGACGGCTGGTTCACCGATGACACCCCGAAGCGCTTCGAGTCCTACGGTTGGCAGGTGATTCCGGCGGTGGACGGCCACGATGCCGATGCTGTCCGCGCCGCCATCGAAAGTGCTCGCGCCAACACCGACCAGCCTACGATGATTTGCTGCAAGACTGTCATCGGCTATGGTTCGCCCAATAAGCAGGGCACCGAGGCCTGTCATGGTGCCGCCCTGGGTGAGGACGAGATCCAGCTGACCCGCGAGAAGCTGGGCTGGAACCACGGCCCCTTTGAGGTGCCGGAAGACATCTACGCCGCCTGGAACGGGAAGGAAAAGGGCGCGGCTGCCCAGAAGGCCTGGGAAGACAAGTTCGCGGCCTATGAAAAGGCCGAGCCCGAGCTGGCGGCTGAGTTCAAGCGCCGCATGAACGGCGATCTGCCGGCAGACTTTTCCGAAAAGGCCGATGCCTATATTCGCGAATGCCAGGATAAGGGCGAGACTGTCGCTAGCCGCAAGGCATCCCAGAATACCCTCAACGCCTATGGCCCTCTGCTGCCGGAACTGTTGGGCGGCTCTGCCGACCTGGCTGGCTCCAACCTGACTATCTGGAACGACAGCAAGCCGCTGACCAAAGACGATGCCAGTGGCAACTACGTCTATTACGGTGTGCGGGAATTCGGGATGGCCGCCATAATGAACGGCATCGCCCTGCACGGCGGTTTTGTACCCTACGGCGCCACCTTCCTGATCTTCATGGAGTACTGCCGTAACGCCGTGCGCATGGCGGCCCTGATGAAGCAGCGCTCCATCTATGTGTTTACCCACGACTCCATCGGCCTGGGTGAGGACGGTCCTACCCACCAGCCCGTCGAGCAGCTCGCAAGCCTGCGCACCACGCCCAATATGAGCACTTGGCGGCCGGCTGATGCGGTCGAGTCTGCGGTGGCCTGGAAGGCTGCCCTGGAACGCAAGGATGGACCTACAGCCATGGTGTTCTCCCGCCAGGGGCTGCCGCACCAGGACCGGGATGACAAGCAGTTGGCGGATATCGCGAAAGGCGGCTATATCCTGTCCGACGACAAGGGCACCCCGGACCTGATCCTGATCGCCACCGGTTCCGAGGTGGGACTGGCTCAGGACGCTGCCACCAAGCTGCGGGACCAGGGCCACAAGGTGCGGGTGGTTTCCATGCCCTCCACCGACGTATTCGATGCCCAGAGTGCCCAGTACAAGCAGAAAGTGCTGCCCCTGGATGTGACCAACCGTATTGCCATAGAGGCTGCCATCGAGGATTACTGGTACAAGTACGTGGGCCTGGACGGCCGGATTATCGGGATGAGCACCTTTGGTGAATCCGCACCGGCGGGCGAACTGTTCAAGGAGTTCGGCATCACTGTCGACAATGTGGTCAATACCGCTGTCGATCTGCTGGATAACTGATGAAGCCAGGCACCCCTGCACGCATTGCGATTAACGGCTATGGCCGGATTGGTCAATGCGTGCTGCGTGCGCTTTACGAAAACGGTTTTCGGCAGCAGTTCCAGGTGGTTGCCATCAACGAGCTGGCGGACCTGGAAACCATTGCTCATCTGACCCGGTATGACTCCACCCATGGGCGGTTCCAGGGGGATGTGCGCACGGATGGCGAGGCGCTGGTGGTCAACGGCGACCGGGTGGAAGTCCTGCGATGCGCTGACCCGGCAGATCTGCCCTGGGAACGACTGGACATCGATCTGGTACTGGAATGCTCCGGCTCGTTCAGCGATCGCGCCACCGCCGAACAGCACCTTGCCTCCGGTGCGCAACGGTTGCTGTTTTCCCAGCCGGCGGAACCGGATGTGGACCGCACCGTGGTGTATGGCGTCAATGACCAGAACCTCTCGCGGGAGGATCGCATCGTGTCAGCTGCGTCGTGTACCACAAACTGTCTTGTCCCTGTGATACAGGTACTGGACGAGGCGTTGGGTGTGGAGCAGGGCAGTACCACCACCATTCATGCGGCGATGAACGATCAGCCGGTGATTGATGCCTACCACCATCAGGACCTGCGCCGGACCCGCAGTGCACTGCACAATATTGTGCCGGTGGACACCGGCCTGGCCCGGGGCATTGAGCGCCTTCTGCCGCATCTCGAAGGGCGCTTCAATTCCGTGGCCATGCGAGTGCCCACCATGAATGTATCCGCCATCGATATGGTCATCAATGTGCGGGAAGCCACCTCGGTAGAGGCGGTCAACGGCATCCTGGCCCGTGCGGCAGAGGGACCGTTGAAAGGTATCCTGGGCTATACCGATGAACTGCTGGCCAGCTCTGATTTCAACCACGATGCCCACTCCGGCATTGTGGATGGCGGCCAGACCCGGGTCACCGGTGGGCGCATGGTGAAGGTGTTGTGCTGGTTCGACAATGAGTGGGGCTTTGCCAACCGGATGCTGGATGTGAGCCGGCGCTGGCTGAGCCTTGGTTAATCTTTGCGATCAAATCTGAAACAACGGAAACAGACTATGGCCATCAAGAAAATGACCGATCTGGATCTTGCCGGTAAGCGAGTGCTGATCCGGGAAGACCTGAACGTACCCGTCAAGGACGGCAAGGTGAGCAGCGACGCCCGTATCCGCGCATCACTGCCCACCATCAAGGCGGCACGGGATGCCGGCGCGAAAGTCATGCTGATGTCCCACCTGGGCCGCCCGGAAGAGGGCGTCTACGACGAGGCCTCTTCCATGAAGCCGGTGGCAGAGCACCTCTCCGGAGCACTGGGCCAGGAAGTCCGGCTGATCAAGGACTACCTCGATGGCGTCGAGGTAGCCGACGGCGAGGTCGTGCTGTTCGAGAACGTCCGTTTCAATAAAGGCGAAAAGAAAGACAACGAAGATCTCGCCAGAAAGTATGCCGCCCTGTGTGATGTCTATGTGATGGACGCCTTTGGAACCGCTCACCGGGCTCAGGCATCCACCCACGGTGTCGCGAAATATGCGCCCGAGGCCTGTGCCGGCCCGCTGCTGGCGGCAGAGCTGGAAGCCCTGGGCAAGGCACTGGATAATCCGGCAAAGCCTGTGGTCGCTATTGTTGGTGGTTCCAAGGTGTCCACCAAGCTGGATGTTCTTAACGCCCTGGAAAACGTCTGTGACCAGATCATCGTGGGTGGCGGCATTGCCAATACCTTCCTGGCGGCGGCCGGTAATCCAGTGGGCAAGTCCCTCTGTGAGCATGACCTGATCGATACTGCGAAGGAGATCGCTTCCCGCGTGGAAATCCCACTGCCGGTGGATGTGGTGGTCGCTCCAGAGTTTGACGAGAACGCCACGGCAACCGTGAAGAACATCTCCGACGTGTCCGATGACGACATGATCCTGGATGTTGGCCCGGAAACTGCTGGAGAGTTTGCGCAGTTGCTGAAGAACGCCAAAACCATTCTGTGGAATGGCCCGGTGGGTGTCTTCGAGTTCGATCAGTTCGGCAACGGTACCAAGGCCCTGGCCAGTGCTATCGCCGAGAGTGACGCATTCTCCCTGGCGGGTGGTGGTGATACCGTGGCAGCCGTTGACAAGTACGGTGTAGCTGACAAGATTTCGTACATTTCCACCGGCGGTGGCGCTTTCCTGGAGTTTGTGGAAGGCAAGACGCTGCCTGCAGTTGCTGTATTGGAAGAACGGGGAGAATAACTCCGTCACCATATCGCGAGGCGGGCGGGTAGTGCTTTCCGGGACCTTCAAAAACATGGACGTTTTTGAAGAGCTATGACGGCCATGGATGGCCTGAATGCAGATTTGGCAGGAGCATTAATCTGCCAAGGATGGATTTACGGCGTGTCCCGGAAAGCACTACCCGCCCGCCGAAGCAGACTCCCGAGTCTGCCTCAACCAAATTTAGAGCAAGGAGAACAAACCCATGGCCCTGATTTCGATGCGGCAACTGCTGGATCATGCCGCCGAGCATGGTTACGGTGTACCTGCCTTTAACGTGAACAACCTGGAACAGATGCGTGCCATCATGGAAGCGGCTGACAAGACCGATTCCCCGGTGATCGTCCAGGCCTCCGCTGGTGCACGAAAGTACGCCGGTGCGCCCTTCCTGCGCCACCTGATCCTGGCAGCAGTGGAAGAGTTCCCCCATATTCCGGTGGTGATGCACCAGGACCATGGCACAAGCCCGGCTGTCTGCCAGCGTTCCATCCAACTGGGCTTCAGCTCGGTGATGATGGATGGTTCCCTGGGTGAGGACGGCAAGACCCCCACCGAGTACGAGTACAACGTGGACGTAACCCGTCGTACTGTAGACATGGCCCACGCTTGTGGCGTCTCCGTGGAGGGCGAGCTGGGTTGCCTGGGTTCCCTGGAAACCGGCCAGGCTGGTGAAGAAGACGGCATCGGCGCCGAGGGCACCCTGGATCACAGCCAGATGCTGACCGATCCGGAAGAAGCGGCAGACTTCGTGAAGAAAACCCACGTGGACGCCCTGGCTATTGCCATCGGCACCAGCCACGGGGCCTACAAGTTTACCCGCCCGCCGACCGGCGACATCCTGGCCATCGAGCAGATCAAGGCGATCCACGCCCGCATCCCGGACACCCACTTGGTCATGCACGGCTCCAGCTCCGTGCCCCAGGACTGGCTGGAAATCATCAACCAGTACGGTGGCGAGATTCCGGAAACCTATGGGGTACCGGTTGAGGAAATCGTCGAGGGCATCAAGCACGGCGTGCGCAAGGTCAATATCGACACCGACCTGCGCCTGGCCAGCACCGGTGCGGTGCGTCGTTTCCTGGCCCAGAACCCGGCCGAATTCGACCCGCGTAAGTTCCTGAAGGAAACCATGAAGGCCATGACCGAAGTCTGCGTGGCCCGTTATGAAGCCTTTGGCACTGCCGGGAACGCGAGCAAGATCAAGCCGATCAACCTGGAAAGGATGTTCGAGCGTTACGAGGCTGGTGAGCTTGATCCCAAGGTCAAGTAGGACCTCTCTGGCGCAACACTCAGTTCACTGTGAAGCTCAGTGTGCTGAGTATTTCCGCTGGCGGTGGGTTTAACTCCGCCGCTGTGCGAAACTGACTGATGGACTCATGTTTGCCACGAATTGAGTTGATAAAAGTGGGGCGAATGCTCTGATAGTATAGCGTTGCCTCCACTTCCAAAGGCGGTTCCACATCCGCGGCGATGGGCAGTTGGTAGCTTACGGTGTCGGTCCCGGATCCGTTTGTGTTGAAGTCGTTGTCTCCCTCCACCCCGGCAGGCTTTACATAACCGGGCGCATCGTCGTTATTAAAACCCCTTGGCGGAATCCGGTTGTCCTTCAGAGGTTCAGAGGCGTATAGCAGGATATGAGTAATGTTACCGGTGGTGGTTTGCAGTACCGTCTCGTAAACCGGTACTTGATCAGCTGACGTCACCTGGTCTACATGGGCGCTGAAGCACGTGCTTGAATCGAATCCTGTCGGTTTTTTGGCTGCCAGGCACTCCCCCCGGGTAAACAGCTTATCGCTGAGCAGGCGACTATTGCCGTCCGGAATGCCGCTTTCGAATACGGTGACGCCTCGGGCATCTGTTACCCGGGTAGCCAGCCATATGCGCCGTGAAGGAAAGCTGGTCGGCAGTTTGTGCCCGCTGTGGTTCCGTATAGTCATCTGAAAAGACAGCGCGTTCTGGTTTAGACCGGCGCCGGACGCTTCCAGGGTAGCAGCGGTTTGCAGAAATGCCCGGGTGCGCTCTGCGGCCTTGGCGAAGTCGCCTGGTTGATTGATTGTGCTGCGTCCCAGCTCTTCCCGGAAAAGTTCCAGTGTCTCCAGCAGCCAGGTGTTGCCTCCGAGAAATTCGTGAGGTGAGTATGGGCCACGTTCTGGCCAATTCAGATTGACGCTGCCATCGTTTCGATTAACCGCAAGTCTGGTGAGGAAGTTGTCTCCAATGTCGTCACGGGCCATGTGACAGTCCTGGCAGGAGGCCTGGGTGACGCCTTGCGGGCCGAAGTCGCTCAACGTCCATTCTGTATAGGGTGTCTGCTCTGGAAAGACCTCACCGTTGGGCTGACCGGTGGCATGATCGATTACCGGCGTAAACAGCTCATGGCAACTGCCGCAGAGCCTGGAATCGCTCATGTGTTGCCCGAACTCCGGTTCGAAGCCGATGGCATTTTGCATCGCGTTCTTGACCGGGTTTTGATAGGGGCCATAGATCAGGGGAATGGTCTGGCCGTAGGTGACGTTGTAGTGACCTGAGTTAATGTCCTCATTAACCACGTCATCAGTGATCTGATGGCACAATGAACAACTGATTCCCTCCCGTGCGTGCGGGTCGGTCAGTGCCGAAGTCATGGGATAGTAATCGTTCTGAAGGCCTTCGCCGGTTTTGTGGGCATGGGTCCGGGCCATGGGGGAGTGGCAGGTGAGGCACTTGTCCTCAACGAAACCTGCCAGCTCTGGAAACTGTTCAGTTTCATGGGCCACGGCCGCCCGAAAGTAGGGGTCTGTAAAAGCGTTGGCCATAACGGAACTTTTCCAGCCAGTGGACGGGCTAATGTCCTCACCGTCTGGACTGGGGGCGGGATCGCCAGGGTTCTCCGGCGTGCGAAGCGCTGCCGGGTCGGCGTTGATCTCACTGGCCTGATGGCAGGACCCGCAGTCGGTCGCTGCCAGGAAGTTTCCGGTTTGCTCCCAATGGGCCTTCTGGGTTGTCAGCCTGGGCAGATCATCGTCGTCCAGAACATCAAACACCGCGCTGGCTTCCAGTTGCGAATCGGCTGTGGACGTCGCAGTCAGGGTGTAAGTCTGTAGACCATCGATGCTGTTGTCGTCGCTTATTGTGACCTGAAACGAAGCACTGTCCGCTTTTGCGGATATCAGTATGGGGTCGCTGGGCAGGTTCAGTTTGTCGGAGACAGGCTTTTCGGTAAGTGTGAAGGATGTGTCTACAGGCAATGACTGATCAAGCTCAATGGTTCCTGAGATCAGGCCTGCTGATTCAAGCACCGCAGTTTCCGCCATCGTGAGCCGGGCCGTGGTTTCCGGGGCGTCTGCCCCATCTTCTGCGACGCCGCTGCGACTGGATCCACCACCATCACAGCCGAAGAGAAATGTAACCATCAGGCTTGCAGCCAGCACGCCTTTCTCTCGATCAAGCACGGTCTTTCCCTACGGTCTCAATTTTCATCATAAGCTTAGCGCATTTCACTATATTTATTGACATAAAGCGGTTCTTTGAACCATACGTTGAGTTAAGCTCACGTTAACTAATTCGCAAACTTTTGGCTTGACCGTCGACAAGCCACTGTGGGCAGATTTCCAGTAGTTTTTTTATTACGTTAAATCATGGAGTTAAAGATGCCTTTGTCTAGAACGAATCCGCAGGGTCAGCGTTCGGCAACGACCGGACCAGGCTTAAGAGCCAGCAAAAGGGCCATTCTCGTTGGTGTACTAAGCGCGGGGATGGTGGTAGGGAGCGTTGTTGCTCAGGAGCCGACACCCAATACTTTCGTAGATGTTTCCGTGCCTCAACTAACATCATGGAATGAGGTCAACAGGCTGACTGTTGAGCCGGGAATAGACGGTTACACCGGTGCTACAGCCCGGACCCATATTTATACGAGCGAAGCCGCCAAAGATGCTGCACAAGCAGCCCTGACGAACGCACCGGATGCTCCGGAAACAGAAGATACGCTCTGGACTGACAGTGCTGCCGTGGTTTACTGGGAGCTGGATGACGGCAGCGGCCGTGCGCCTGGCATACAGGTTGTGACTGACGATTTCGATTTCCCGACCAACAACTGCATCATGGCCTCGGGCGAGCGGGAAGCGGATGATTTTGAAGGAACCATCGTTCCCAAGACCTGCAGCGATGCCCCTAGTAGTTCCAAACGATACTTTCTGGAAATCGTCGAAGCTGGCACCCCGGTGGACCTGGTGTTTGATGTCGGCTTGAAAGATATCCGATACGGTGGCGTCAAGGATCCGGTCGATGATGGCGGTGAAGCTCTGGAGGCCTTCCGTGAGGAGTATGGTATTGGCCGTATCTATCGGGTTATTCAGAAAGTCATCAATAATACTGATCAGCGCCTGGTTGGAGTCAAGGTCGAGCTGGGCCACGGCGTCGGTGATAGCTTTGTCCCGTTTGACGTAGCAGAAGATGACGTAGCTTTCGAGCTGAGGACAATGGTCCCAAGGGAATTCTTTGATGGTGAAACTGGTGCTCCAGACGTTGCCGTCTGGAATGAGAGCCGTTTCGCTCATTTCGCTCCCAAACTGTTTGATACCGGTGAACGTGAGCGATTTCCGCCGGGGTTCCTGTCCGACCAGGCGGCAGGTCTTTTCCCGCCACAGGAATTTGATGACACATCGGACAAGACCCAGTTTATTTTCAGCGGTGACGACACGAATGCAAACGGATATACCGGTGCCATTACACAGAATTATTTCAGCATGGTGGATGAGCAGGCGATGGGCACTGTTCTACCACGGGGGCTGTTCGGCTACTGGTTGTCTGACTCGCTCGCGACAACGGTTATCGGTCGTTACGATGAAGGCGATCCAGCCGCTGAGTCGGATGCTATTGAAGCCTGGTGGGATGGCTATGACTGGCGCTATGGTCAGGCGGGTGATGCCGCTGGTCTGAATCCGTTTGGGGTCGTGGCGCCGGACCAGCTGGAACAATGGGCGACGCAGCTTCTTGGAAGGAATATACCTGACGGCGCTGCTGTTCGTTACGACAGTATCCTGGGTGACGACTTTGCTAACTTGAATATGGATGCCTATATCTATATTGGTGAAGGTATCCTGGATGCAGAAGGAAATCCGAAATACGACTCAATAACCTACCGGGTCACTGCGGTTCCAACAACGGATTTCCAGGGTGTTGGCAATGAAACGCCTGCATGGGCAGACGGGGGAGCTGGAAGCCCAGCGCCCGAATTGGCCTCCTATCTGCCTGCCACCGGGGAGCCCGTAGCTCTGAACGATCTCGTCACCATGTATGAGAACGATCAGGACAGCCCATACTGGGAGCCGGGCGCCGAAACGGCTAATATTGAAGTTCTGGCCAATGATCTGCTCGATGGCCAGTTGCTCCTGAACTCCGGGGCGACCATTGATGCCGTTACCATTGTCAGTGAAACCGGTGGTGATGCGGTCGTACAAGCCGACAATACTGTGGATTTCACGCCAGATGTCGGATTTACCGGCCTGGCCTCGTTCACCTATACCGTGTCGATTCCAGGGCCAACGACCTCCAATGAGGCGACTGTGGCTGTTCGGGTGAACGCCTATCCAGACCCGGAGGCACCTGTTGCCAGCAACGACTCTGCCGTTACTTTCGAGAACACCCCGGTAACCATTGATGTGCTTTCCAACGATGCCCTACCGGCTGGAGAGCCAGCAGTGGCGGTGCTGGATGAGCCTTTGACGGGTAGTGCCGTGATTGAGAACAACGAGGTGGTTTATACGCCGGCCGCCGATTTTACCGGGCTGGACCGGTTCACCTATACGGTCACTTCGAACGGCAAAGTGTCCAACGCAGCCCTGATCACCGTGCGCATTGATGAGACACCCGTAGTAGAACCGCCGTCGGAAGAACCCAATGACGCGTCATCCTCGGATGATTCAGACGGAATCTTCGGTTGTAGCTATAACCCCGGCGCACCTTTTGATCCGACACTTCTGCTCTTGGCCCTTGGAGCTATCGGTGGGTTAACCTGGCGTAACCGGAAAGCGACCGATTAAGCATCTGGTGTTTACGTGAGAAGAAACCCCGGCTTTTGGCCGGGGTTTTTTTATTTAAGAGATCAGGTATACAGCCAATGCGCCGCGAGAAAGAGGCCATTATAGAGGCTGTGGAGCAGTAGGGTGGGCACCAGGGACTGGTAGCGGTCGCGGAAAAAACCAAAAACAAGAGACGGAAAAGCCAGAGTGATGATTATCGGGGCTCCCTGATAAAGAAGATGCCAAAGGGTAAAGGCGAAGGTTGCGGCAACGTTTGCTACAGAAAGCCCAAGCCATTTTTTTCGGCCGGTGGTGGTCTCTGCCAGCGTGCCCTGGATTACCCCACGAAAGGTGAGTTCCTCTATCGCCGGATACCAAACCAGCAGAGATGCCAGTGTATAAACGTCGATGCTCCGGGGTGCCCCCGTAAGTTCACCCGCGGCAAGTAGCGCGCTTACGATTAACCCAGCTGATATTGCCGCCCAGAACAACCGGTCCGTCAGAAGGCCGGTGGCAGGGCGAAATCCGAGAGTCCGGGGAATGTTGCTATGTTTCAAAAAAGCTTCCGCCTGATCTGGTGATGGGGGCTGTCTGTAATCTGACTCTCTACCCACCGATCCAGCATCGACGTGGCGTCGTCCACGGTGATCAGCTCCATTGCTCCCTCGAATTCTGCCTTTGTGCCCCAGCGGGCCTCCTCCAGGGTTTTACCGGTAAACTTCTGCAGGGCCTCCGGGTAGCGGTTGACGCACCATTGCAGGGAGTTATAAGGGCCGGAACGGTATGGGTTGCTGGCAGCAAAAAGCCCCAGCACATCCGTGCCCATGGCACTTGCGATGTGGGCCGGGCCGGTATCCGGTGCGACCAGAAGGTCAGCCTGGCTGAGCAGGGCGGTCAGTTGCTTGAGGGTGTCCTTGCCGCAGATGTTGGTGGCGGGTTCCTCCATGGCCTGCTCTATACTGGTGCAGTATTCGGCTTCGAATGGCGCCGGGCTGCCCACCAGAATCACGTTCATTCCGTGGTCCCGGATGGCGTGGTCGGCCAGTTGGGCGTACCGGTCAGCTGGCCAGTTACGCAGGAAGTGGCTGGCACAGGGGCTGATCACCAGGTTGCGGCGGTCCCGGGCCAGGAGGCTGCGTGCAAACTCGTGATCTTCGGCGCTCAGCGGTATCTCCCAGCGGGGTGCTGCTGCGGACAGGCCGAGGGGCTCAAGATAGCTGGCGAGGCAATCGCGGACATGCTGTCGGGATGCAGGCGCAATGCGGCGGTTGATGAACAGGCTGTGCAGGTCCTTGCTGCGGGCCCTGTCGTAACCGATTTTCAGTTTTGCTGGAATGACAGCCGCGGCCAGATTGGCCCGGAAGGCCACCTGCATATGCAACAGGGCATCAAACTGGCGTCCCCTCAGTTTCTGGTGCAGCGCCCGGTAGCCTTTCCAGCCGGCCTTCTTGTCGAAGACAATGAATTCGACCCCCGGCAGGTCACCCACCAGTTTTGCCTCAATCTTGCCGATCACCCAGGTGATCTTCACCCCCGGGATCTGCTCCTGAAGGCTGAGAACAACCGGAATGACGTGGGTGACATCGCCGATGGCGGAAAGGCGGAGGATACAGATGGAGTTGATCAACGGGGCTCTCGATACAGTTCGGTTATCAACAAGTGGAGCACGCGGTGCCGCTCCTGCTAAACTGCGTTCATTCTAGCCCAGTCCGGGGTGCGACGTCTTTGGCGGAGCCCCAGGCGGGCCCATCGACAGAGCTGATGAATGCTGGTTGTAAACCCCGCCTACAAGGCCGTCACCGAAGCCTGGTTTGATCCCGCCCACTGGGGTACCCGTGCAAAGCCGGTATCCGCCGGTGGTCGTGGTAGTGCCTGGTTTTTGGAAACCGACCAGGGCGATATGGTGCTGCGCCATTATCGTCGTGGTGGGCTCGTTGCCCGAATCTCCGAGAGAAGCTATATCTTCACCGGTCGACGCAGGACGCGCTCCTGCCAGGAATTCCACCTCCTCAAGACGCTTCATGATCGTGGCCTACCGGTTCCGGAACCGGTAGCGGCTTGGTGGGGGGAGCGTCGGGGGCTCTGGTATCAGGCTGCGATCCTGGTCAGGCGTATTGACTGCGCTGTGCCACTGCCTGAGGCGCCGAAGCTGGCATATGCAGCGCTCTGGCACCAGCTGGGTGGGATGATCCGCCGTTTTCACGATGCCGGCCTCGATCATGTTGACCTGAACTGCGACAACATTCTGGTGGCGGGTGGCGAGCTCTACCTGATAGACCTCGACCGATGCCGGCTCAGGGTCGGGAGTGACGAGGCTGCGTGGAAGGCGGACAACCTCCAAAGGTTGCGGCGTTCGGTTGAAAAAAGGGTCGTACAAGTTACAGAACCACAACGTAATAGTCTGTGGGAATACCTTTGCGAGGGGTATCATAGACGGCCTTTATCAGGCTCTTTGGCAGGACAAGATTATCTATGATGAGGTACCCGGGATCCAGGGCATTACCGGAGGCAGGCAAAGGGACTAAAGGTTTTCTCTCATGGATGGCTGCAGTTGCCATTGGCGCCTATTTTATTTTTCATGTTTTAACTCCCTGGGCCTATGAATTTGGTCCGGTACTGTTGCTACTCCTCACATTTCTGAGCCTCGGTTTTCAGTGGAAACAGGTTGGCCAGCTCGTCGACGGCGAGAGCCTCTGTTTTTTGGGGGCGCTTGGGTTCTATTTCATTTCCCAAGTCTTGATTCTTATTGTGCATGGGGAGGATATTTCAGAGTTCGACCTGTCCTTCCGTTATCTGGCGGCCGGTCTGGTTTTGCTGTTTCTTCTGGTGAACCCCATAAGCGCAGCTCAGATTTTTCTATTCGTCGGCGTTGGTGGCTTGTTTACTGGGGCATACTCAATATATCTAGCGGCCTTTCAGGACGCTGGGCGAGTGCAGAGCTTTGATAACCCTATCCACTTCGGCAACGGAGCGCTGGCATTGTCTTGCCTCTGCCTGGCAGGTCTTGCCTGGGCAGTGAGTGAGAGGCGCGGCGTTCTATGGACTGGTTTGCTGGGCGTTGGCTTCGCAGGAGGTTTGATCGCCTCCCTCCTTTCAGGGACCCGCAGTAGCTGGGTGGCCTTTCCGGTTCTTGTTTTGTTGGTGTTTCTGGCCTATCGGGATCGCTTGCTCTCTAAGAAATGGCTATTGCCGTCTTTCTTCGTGGCAGTGGTCTTGCTACCTGTCTCCCTTGCCTCGGTAGACTTGGTCGAACAGCGCATCCAGGCGGCAGCCAAAGAGTTCACAGCTTATTTCGAAGAGGGGGTCAACTATAGCTCTGTGGGGACTCGCTTAGACATGTACAAGGCTGGTTTGACAGCATTCAGAAAAAACCCTCTGATTGGCGTTGGCCCCGCTGGAACGGACGCCGTTGTAGGAGAGCTTGTACAGGCGGGGGAGATCCATTCAAATGTGGGGCTGTTCCGGCACCTGCACAACCAATACATTGACAATATGGCCAGGTATGGTCTGGTGGGCCTGGTGGCCTATCTGGCATTGCTGATTGTGCCGTTCGTATTGTTCATGAAGAAAACCCGTTCCGGTACTCCGTCGGTAAAGTCTCTGGGGCTGGGGGGCGCTCTTTTCGTGAGCCTTCACGGTGTGGCTAACCTGACGCAAAGTTTGCTTGAGCGTAATGTTGGCGTGATGATGTTTGTTTTCGCAATGGTCTTCATCTGGGCGGTTTTGAAGCGGGAAGAGCGGCTTGCTAACGGTGCTACTGCCCCGGTAATGTCAAAGGCCTGATCCGTTGGTTGGCCATGGCAAAATCTTTCCACGGGAGCTAGAGTTTTGGGGATTACATGTTTCCTGCCCTGCCGCAAAGGCAGCGAGAGGGTGCCGAAAAAAAATATCCGGCCTATTGCTGGTTATGGCTCTGGTCTGCTGGAAATAAAACTCAATCAGTTATTAGCCAGTCGCAGGATCGACCACATCATCCTGTCCACCAACGATCCGGATGTGATTGCCTACGCCCGTTCAGTTGCCAGTACCAGACTGGAGATCCGTGCTCGCGCCGAAGAACTGGCATCGAGCAGCACCAGTACCGATCAGCTAATTGAGTTTGCGGGAGCCCAGGTAGAGCAGGGCGATCTGCTGTGGACTCACGTAACCTCCCCGTTTATCACGGCCGGGCATTACGATGACATGATTGACATGTACCTGAGGAAGCGTGAAGAGGGCTATGATTCCCTTATGTCCGTTAACGAGCTGCGAGGCTTCCTCTGGAATGATGCAGGGCCAGTCAACTATGACCGTAATGTTGAGAAATGGCCCCGTACCCAGACTCTGTCCCCGCTCTACGAAATCAACAGTGCCGTGTTTCTGGCTCCGGTGGACGTCTATCGTAACTGCCACGACAGAATTGGTAAGACACCCTATAAGTACGTTCTGGACAAGATCCAGGGGTTTGATATTGATTGGGAAGAGGATTTCCGGATCGCGGAGGCTATGTTGTCGACCGGAATCGGAAAAACCGGGATTGAGAAATGAGCGATGACGGACTGACATTTCTGGACTGCACGTTGAGGGACGGCGGTTACTACAATGACTGGGATTTCGAGTCTGGCCTTGTCGAACGCTATTTGGATGCAATGTCCTCGGCGGGTGTTGATGTCATTGAAATGGGCCTGCGTAGCTTGCGCCAGGAGGGGTTCAGGGGGGCCTTTGCCTACACTTCGGACGAATTCCTGTCGGGCCTGCCGCTTCCGGAAAAGGTAAAGGTCGGGGTCATGGTCAATGCCTCGGAGCTGGTGGGACAGGATGATATTTTCCAGCGCCTGTCGGTTCTCTTCCCGGTGGCGAGTAAGGACTCTCCTGTAGACCTGGTCCGCATAGCCTGTCATGTCCATGAATTTGAAGAGGCACTGGAGGCCACCAACTGGCTTAAGGATCGGGGTTACCTTGTGGGTTTCAACCTGATGCAGGTGGCAGACCGAATCCAGTCCGAGGTGGAATCCCTTGCCCGGGTCGCAGCCCGTTATCCACTGGATGTACTCTATTTCGCCGACAGCATGGGGAGCATGAATCCGGAACAGACGGGGCAAATTATCAGCTGGTTCCGTCGCCACTGGCCTGGAGCGCTGGGAATCCATACCCACGACAACCTCGGCATGGCCTTGCAGAATACGCTTGCAGCCCTGGCGAGCGGGGTCACCTGGGTCGATGCCACGGTCACCGGAATGGGGCGCGGACCCGGAAACGCCAGGACCGAGGAACTGGCCATTGAAATTGCTGATCGTCGCAGTGAACCGGTATCCCTGGTGCCGTTGATGAGGGTGGTACGGCAGGACTTCCGGCCCATGCAGGAGCGCCATGGGTGGGGCACCAACCCGTTCTACTACCTGGCTGGGAAGTACGGTATTCACCCCACCTATATTCAGGAAATGTTGGGGGATTCACGTTATAGCGAGGAGGATGTGTTGGCGGTCATCGAACACCTGCGCATCAATGGCGGCAAGAAATTCAGTTTCAATACCCTGCACACCGCCCGGCATTTCTATGGCAATGACCGGGGGGGCTGCTGGAACCCCCGGGAAATGCTGAAGGACCGGCAGGTCATGCTGCTGGGTACCGGCCCGGGCGTGGCCCGTTACCGGACAGCTATCGAGAGCTACATCCTCCGACATCGGCCGGTGGTCATTGCCCTGAATACCCAGGCGGAGGTGTCTTCGGAACTGATTGATCTCAGGGTGGCCTGTCATCCCGTGCGCCTGCTGGCGGATTGCCAGGCTCACAGGGCCCTCCCGCAGCCACTGATCACGCCCTGGTCCGTACTGACGGACGATCTCAAACAGGCCCTTTCAGGTAAGAATGTCCTGGATTTCGGCCTCTGGATCGAGCAAGGCACCTTCGAATTCGGTGAAACCTCCTGTACATTACCGACCTCTCTTGTCGTCGCTTATGCCCTTGCTATTGCGGCCAGTGGTGAAGCATCCCGGGTGCTGATGGCGGGTTTTGACGGTTATAGCGCGGACGACCCCCGCACACAGGAGATGCGTGAGCTACTGGCGCTGTATACGAACACCCCCGGGGCCCGGGAGTTGCTGGCGGTAACACCTACCCGCCACGAGTTGCCGGTGCGGTCCATCTTTTCCATGTAATAGCATGCTGCGACGGCTGAGTAACGACGGGTTTCACGACGGATGTTATATCGATTTCTATACCGCAGGAAACGGCGCGACCGCTGGTGGCGTTTTCTGGTGCTGAAGAGTGCGTTCATCCGCGATGGGAAGAACGACACCCGGCGTTCCGTCGGAAATGCCGGGTTGCAGGCGGCGTTCAAGCGCTTTGGGTACCCGGTGCCTACTGCGCTGTCCTGCTTCTGGGAAGAGCTGGTGGCAAAGGGGGCTCTCCGTTGCCCGGAACTCATCCCCGAAGACCTGATGAGTATCCAGTCCCAAGCCCGGGCGCTGGACCCTGGGTTGCTTGCCGCCATGGGCTGGCTTGATCTTTTCCGGCTGAGCATTGGTATTGGCTTCTTCGAGACGGCACGAATACTGAGGGAAAAGGCCCTCGACCGGATGGTCATGGACGCCGACGACAGCAGGGCTGGCCTCTCTCAACTGACATCGGCCTGCTATGCGGAAGTGGAACGAGAGCGGTTTCCCCTGGCCTGGTCCATGCTTGACCGGATGAGATCCCTGGGATGTCCACCACATCGAATCACTCAGGCTCGGTGGTACATAGCGCTGATGGCTGGCGGTCCGATTGATGTGGATTCCACGGTGGCCTGGGCGTCATCGGCGGATCCTGCCTTCGGGGAAACCATTGCTGGCATGCGTATGGCACTGGTGGGGCCCGTCGCCTCCGACATGGCCCAAGGCAGCGAGATTGATGGTCACGACAGGGTAGTGAAATTCGGCTACCGTGGCGGGCATCAGGGGCGAGACCCAGATACGCAGGGGGCCAGGATTGATATCGCCTACTACAACAATACCCAGGCAAAGGCTCTGTCGAGCGCGGGCTACAAGGCGGCTTTCTCCGAGTTGCGCTGGGGGGTATGCCATAACCGCAAAGGCGCTTCCTGCTTCCCCGATAGCCTGCCTAACCTACGGCTCCTGAGCTCTTTGCAGTGGTTCATGCCCGATACGCACCTCAACGCGGGCCCCAATGCCGTGATCGATATGCTCAGGTTCGCGCCCGCCGGGATTCGCATATTCAACACGGACATGATGCTCTCTTCCGGCCGCTTTACCGGGTACCGTCAGCCCAACGACAAGCCAACGGACTATACCCGCTCGTTTATCAAAACCCACGACCCGATCCTGCAGTATCAGATTATGAGGCGGTTGTGGTCCTGCGATTACATTAAAGGGGATGACCGGTTTGAGGAGGTCATGGCCCTTGGGCTGGTTAGCTATCTTGAAGAACTCCAGAAAGCCTACGGAGCGGATACCTGTGCACTGTTTTGAAGGAAGGGGGAGAATCATGCTTCATCACGGGTTCTATATAATACCGGGCCAGTGGTGTCGCCAGGGAGGGGCGTGAGCCTTGGCTACCTCCTACCATGAAGCGCCCTGGCATCTGGTTTCATCCCTGGACAGAGCTGACAGCATTGAGTTGATGGAGGCGGTCCTGGCTGGGGGAGTAGAGCGGGAGCAGGTTTTCCGTGACAACTGGCGGACGCTCAGTGCCCAGGTCTGCTTCCAGAACCAGTCGCTACTACTCAAGGTGCCCCGGGCCCGTAATGGCAGACGCTGGGAACGGTTGCTGACCTTGTTCCGGGGCAGTGACTCGGTACGCTCTTTCCATCACCTCGAACAAATGGCTGAAATGGGGTTTGAGGTACCGAGGGCGGTGCTGGCGTGCGAGCGGCGGCAAGGCGGGTTCATCACCGATTCCTTCCTGTGTTATCGCTTCGTGGAGGGGCGACGGGCGGGTCCGCAGGATGCACCCGCAGTGCTGGATGCTTTGAGATCGCTGCACCAGCTGGGATACCTACGCACCGATGCGCAAATCGCCAACTTCCTGATAACGGGTGATTCCGTCGTGTTTATTGATTTCCGGCTCAAGAAACCCTGGTTCCTGCCGGCACTACAGAAGGCCCGGGAGCTGGACCGGTTTCTCCGGAGTTGCCCGGACGCGAGGAACTCCCTGACAGAAAAGGAGGCATCGTCCAAGTGGCTGCGCCTGGCCCGGTGGCTGGAAGACCTGAGCTTTGGGATCAGGCGCCTGAAGAGACGATTCAGAGACCAGCGTAAGAAAAGGACTCCGCGATGATCCCGGATGTCCTCAAGTGAGCGACCTATGAAAAGAGCCGTGCTGTTCTGCCCCTCGAAGGTATGGGGCGGGATCGAAAAGAACGTGCTTCTCAGGGCCCGTTTTCTAGGGGAGAGTGGCGTTTGTGTCTACGTTATTCTCCTGGAGGGGTTCTTTGCTGAACACTTTGCTGGGTTGGACAATGTGTCGGTGATCGAAGTGAAATCCCGGGGTGGGGATTTCAACCTCGCCGTCGTGGCCAACTACGTCAGAATCCTTCGCCGCCTTCGCCCCGATGTGGTGTTTGCCGCCCTCAAGAAAGATTGGTGGCTGGTTTCCCTGTCCTCGAGGCTGGCCGGAGTGAAGCGTGTCATCCTGTATCTCGGGATCGCCCGAAGGGTAAAAAGCCCGATCAAATTTTTCGCTATCTTCCGGTTGATGAAGTCCATCCTGATGGTGAATAGCGACTCCCTGAAGCAGGAGATGCTCAGGCACCCCCGCTTTTTCGATGAGAACAATGTTGTCCGGGTCTATAACGGTTTCAGTCAGCCACAGAGTGGGGTGCGGGGTCTGGATTTCCGAGCCATGTTCGACCTGCCGGATGATGCCGTGATTGTGGGGTGCGCCGGACGCTTCAGTCCCATGAAGGGCTTTGACCAGCTACCGGATGTGCTCTCGCGGCTGCCGGACAACGTGCATGTGGTGCATGCCGGAGAGGGCGAGTTCGAAGAGCAGATCAAATCAGCGATTCAGGCCAGGCCGGAATCCTCCCGTATCCATTTTCTTGGCTATCGTCAGGATATGGACGCTTTCTTCGGGGGGATTGATCTGTTCCTCCTGTGTTCGAGGAACGAGGGCATGGCGAACGTGCTGAACGAAGCCATGAGCCACGGCAAACCAGCGGTTTCAACCCGCGTGCCGGGTAGTGAGGAGTTGTTGGGCCATGGCCGTTACGGAATTCTTGTGGACGTCGATGACGTGGACGCCATGGCTGAAGGTGTCCGTAAGCTGATCTCCGGCGACCGGGCGTTTGATGCGGAGGAACTCAGGCAGTGGATCGACTCCGAGTTTGGCATGCATCGCATGGTGGACGAGACCAACCGGTTATTCTTTGAAGCACCAGTGAAGTGAGCAAGCGGCCTGGCTCCGGTTTCAGGTTTCGTCTTACCTTCCAGTTAAAGGGTTTGTTTTGGCGCTAAAATATCAACTCCGGGCGTTATGGATTGATGGCTACAATCGCCTCAAGTACGGGCCGCAAGCGCCCCGGTACGCCGAGCGGATATGGATTCGTCCGTCCGAATGCAGCCGATACATCGAGGCACGGGACCTGACGGACCGCCTGGGCGGCAAGGTGCGCCAGATGTCTGGAAAGGTCGTGGAGGACTGGCCCTCGGATCTCGAGCAACCATTTGAGAATCATCCGAAGCTTACCTATTGCTGGGCCCACTGGTGCGACGGAAAGGACTGGCAGCAGGCGGGGGCGATAGATTTTCTCCTGGGCAAAATCGCTATCTCGCCTACCGGTATCACGGACCAGTGCAGCACCCCCGAAGAAGTCTGGAACCGTTACCGTACCCTCGACCTCATCTGGGAAGGCGTAAAGGCCCGGGGTTATTTCCCGACCCGCCAGGAACTGGATTCCGGCAACTACCGGGAGGTCGGTGGCATCCTGATGCATCTTGGTCCCGGTGGTGAACCCATCTTCTCTGGTGCCGGGTGCCATCGGTTTGCCATGGCCATGTTGTTGGATCGCCCGTTCCCTGCTCAGATCGGATGCGTGCATACCTCGGCACTGAAGAGTCTGTCGCGGTTCCGGTCAGTGGCGTAGAGTATGGCGTCTTTGAATGGCATCAACGTTTCAGAGGGAAAGCTCAATGGTTGACCTGGCCCGCTACCAGACCTGGGTGTTCGATTGTGATGGCGTTCTGCTGGACTCCAACCGGGTCAAGACAGACGCCTTCTTCAGGGCTGCGGAACCCTATGGCCGTGCCAGCGCCGAGGCGCTGGTGGACTATCATGTTCGTAATGGCGGCATTTCCCGGTATGTGAAATTCCGGACTTTTCTGGCCGATATTATCGGTCAGGCGCACGTCGAGCAGAATGAACTTCAACAGTTGCTGGATCGCTATGCGTCGCTGGTGGGTGAGGGGTTGCGTCAGTGCGCCGTGGCGCCGGGTTTACACAGGCTGCGTGATCTCACCGAAGGCTCTGGTTGGCTGGTGGTCTCCGGGGGTGACCAGGAAGAGCTGCGTCATGTCTTCGCAGACCGGGGGCTGGCCGGGCTTTTTGACGGCGGTATTTTCGGCAGCCCGGACACCAAGGACGAGATACTGGCCCGTGAGCTGGGTAGCGGTAATATCCGTGAGCCAGCCCTGTTTGTCGGGGATAGCCGCTATGACATGGAAGCCTCGACAGGCGCGGGGCTCGATTTTGTTTTCGCTCGACGCTGGAGTGAGTCAGATCATGACTTTTCCGGGGCTACGCTGATCGTGGACGGCATCGATAACCTCGCTGATCGCATTGACACTTAGGGGACGGACGTTGAATCCCGGTAAATCAGAGCAAGGCGTACGATTCATCATATTAGGGGCGGGCAAGCCCTTCCAGGGCGAGCAGCATAGCGTCTTGCGGGGCGCGACCGGGCGCAGCCGGGTGCTGGACTGGTTGCTGAATGCCATGGCGGAACTTGCGCCGGAAGTGCATTTCGTCGGCGGCTACCAGCTGGATGAAGTGGCGGAGTGTTATCCGGATCTTCACTACACGGTTAACCCCAACTGGTCGTCCACTGGCGCCGCCGCCTCCCTGCTGGAAGCGCCGTTGAATGAGCGTGATGTCCATTTCGTGTCGTTCGCGGATGTGCTTTACCGTGCCTCGGCGGTAAGGGCTCTGAATAGTGTCGATGCCGATGTGGCTGTTCTTGTGGACAGCCAGTGGCGGTCCCGCTTTGAGGGCAGGTCACCGGAGGACATTGGGCGCTGCGAGAAGGTCAACCTGCACGGCTCCCGCGTGACCCGCCTCGGCCGCGACCTGCTGCCTGAAATGGCGGATGCGGAGTTCGTGGGCCTGATGCGCCTGTCACCCCGGGTGGCTGGCTATATTGATCAGCACCGGGGGGATTTCCCGGAGCCTGTGCGTCAGGGCAGCCTGTCGCAGTTTGTGGAACTGCTGCGGATGCGGGGGTTCTCGGTGGAGGCCGCCGATGTGGCAGGGGACTGGGCGGAATTGAACGAACCCGATGACCTGAGCCGGTTTGTCCTGGGAACCAAGGCCCAGACCCTGCATCGGCTGCAGGGCATGCTGAATCGCAGCCGCATCGAGGACCAGGTCAGTTTTACGGTTGCGGAATGGGAGCGGGCCCCCGACCAGATCCTCTCCGATATACACCAGCGCCTGTCGGATGACGACACCCTGGTGGTGCGTAGCAGCGCCCTGTCGGAGGACGGCTTCGGGGTGTCCAACGCCGGTGCCTACACCAGCGTGCTCAATGTTGATCGGCATGATGCCGGTGCCCTGACCGGTGCCATCGCCGAGGTCATTGCCTCCTACCCTGATGGCCACCCGGACAATCAGGTGCTGGTTCAGCCCATGCTGCAGGGCGTAACGGCCAGTGGGGTCGCCTTCACCCGCGTGCTGGCCACTGGGGCACCTTATTACGTCATTAACTACGACGACACGACTGCCAGCACCGAATCCATTACCAGTGGCTCCAGCCGGGAACACAAGACCCTGTTCATGCACCGGGATGCGCCGGACGGCCACCCCGCCATTCCTGACAACCTGGTGGGGTTACTCCCGGCGCTGCGAGAAGTGGAGGCGTTACTGGACTTTGATTCCCTGGATGTCGAGTTCGCCATGACCCGGCATGGGGGCATCCACATCCTGCAGGTGCGCCCGATTGCGGTCCAGCACGAGCTGGATTCCAGCGATGCCGCCCGGGCTGCGATTGATCAGGCGGAGAATCGTTTCCGACAGCTTTCCGCGCCTGGTCCCTTCGTGGTGGGTGAGAGGCCGATGTTCGGGATCATGCCGGACTGGAACCCCGCCGAAATCATCGGCACAAGACCCGGGCGACTGGCTGCCAGCCTGTATCGATTCCTGATCCTGGACGATGTCTGGGCCAGGCAGAGAGCGGAGTATGGTTACCGGGATGTCCGGCCCCAGCCGCTGCTGACGCTGTTTGCGGGGCATCCGTACATCGACATCCGGGCCAGCTTCAACTCGTTTATTCCGGCCTCGGTGCCGGACGAGCTTGCGTCCCGCCTGGTCACCTTCTACCTGGAGTGGCTGGCCCGGCGGCCGCAATTGCACGACAAGGTAGAGTTCGATGTGGTGCCCACCTGCTACGCGCTGGATTTCGATCACTGGCGGCATCGGCTTGCCCAGGACGGCGGATTCGATGGGCACGACCTGTCGGCCCTGGCGGAAGGGCTCAGGGAGATTACCCGGGGCGCCTTCAGGCGTACTGACGATGATCTGGCTGCCATCGACACCTTGCAGGAACGATTCTCGGTGATCAGCCAGAGGCCACTGACCGATCTGGACAAGGCTGTGGCCCTGTTGGAGGATTGCCGGCGGGTGGGAACGCTGACCTTCGCGCACCTGGCCCGAAGTGGTTTTGTTGCGGTCACGCTGCTGCGGTCCGCGGTGACCATGGGAATACTCTCGCAGGCGGCCGTGGATGACTTCCTGAACACGATCCGTACCGTCTCTCACCAGTTTACGGAAGATGCCGCCAGAGTCGCTGTGGGCGATCTTTCGTTTGGCGATTTTGTGGCCCAATACGGGCATCTCCGTCCGGGAACCTACGATATCACCTCGGCAAACTATGCCGACGATCCGGAGCGCTACCTGCGGCCGGTAGTCGCCCGTGCCGGTGTCGCCCATGACGCCCCGTCCGGGGAATCAGGGGCCTGGCAGGCCGAGCGGGAGGATTTTTTCGCAGCTCTGGCAGACGCCGGTCTGCCCTCGGAGCCCCGGGAGGTGGAATCCTTCCTGCGTGGGGCGATCGAGGGGCGGGAAAAGGCCAAGTTCGAGTTCACCCGCTACCTGTCCCTGGCGCTGGACTGTATTGCCGGCTTTGCCGGTGGGCATGGTCTCTCCCGGGAGGAGATCGCACAGGTGTCTCTGGAGGACTTGCTGGCCTGTCGTGCAGGCGATCCCGGGGTGGCCGAGCCGCAACGTTGGCTGCGACAACGGGCCCAGGAGGGGGCCGACGCGGCCAGGACCACCGCGCTGATCGAACTGCCACCGCTGATCCGCAGCCGTGAGGATTTTTCCGGTTTCCTGTATGCCGACAGTCACGCCAATTTCATCGGCAGCCAACGAGTGGTGGCTGACTGTATTGATCTGCGCCAGTTGACCGCTGATGATGCCCATGGGGATCTGGCCGGACGTATCGCGCTGATTCCCCAGGCAGACCCCGGGTACGACTGGCTGTTTGGTCACGATATCGCCGGGCTGGTCACCATGTACGGTGGTGCCAATTCCCATATGGCCATCCGTGCCGCCGAGTTCGGCCTGTCCGCCGCCATTGGTATCGGCGAGGCACGATACCTGGGCCTGGCGGGTGCTTCGGTTCTCGAACTGGACCCGTCCAACCGTCGCCTGGAGGTGGTTCGCTGATATGCGTATCGGAGTCACTCAGCGCGTGGAAGTGGTCGAATCCTATGGTGAACGCCGGGACTGCCTGGATCAGCAATGGGCGGTGTTTCTTGAGGGACTTGGGCTGAGCGCCGTGCCCGTCCCCAATGGCCTTGCCCGGCCTGATGCCTGGATGGATGCCCTGGGAATTTCGGGTTTACTGTTGACCGGGGGTAATGATCTGTCCTCATTACCGGACGCGGGTAAACCTGCGCCGGAGCGGGATCAGACGGAAGCGGCTTTGCTCTCAGTGGCGAAAGAGCGGGGGATGCCGGTCATTGGCGTCTGCCGGGGCATGCAAATGATTAATCACTGGCTGGGAGGGCAACTGGTGCCGGTGGAAGGTCACACGGCGGTCAGGCACGACCTTAAGTTGCTGCCGGGCGCTGTGGATTTTATCGACTTCCGGGACGTAAACAGCTTCCATGACTGGGGTATTCACCCGGATGGCCTGGCCAGTGGATTGACGGCCCGGTGTGAGGCCCCGGATGGCACGATAGAGGCCTATACCCATGACACCCTGCCATGGATTGGTATCATGTGGCACCCGGAGCGCGAAACACCATTCACCGGCCCGGACCAGCAACTATTCCTGCAGGTATTCAGAGAGCCTTTATGCAGACACTGATCCTCGCGGCGGGGCAGGGAACCCGACTGCGCCCCTATACCAACGACCGGCCCAAGTGCATGGTGCCCCTGGCCGGTAAACCATTGCTCCACCATCAGATGTCCGCCATGGCCGCCTGTGGTGTTCGTGAGGGTATTACCGTGATCGGCGGTTACCGCTCGGACGACCTGGATACCTTGCAGGCCGGCCTGGTGCTCAACCCCCGGTACGATGCCACCAATATGGTGCTGACCCTGTTCTGCGCCCGGGACCGGATGGTTGACGGGGAAGATCTGCTGATCAGCTACGGGGATATCGTCTACGAACCCAGGGTGCTTCAGGCGGTGCTCGACTGTGATGCGCCGGTTTGCCTGGCCGCGGACCGGGAGTGGAAACGGCTCTGGCAATTGCGCATGGACGAGCCCCTGGACGATGCGGAAACCTTCCGCATGGACGCTCAGGGCTATGTCACGGAACTGGGGCGCAAGCCTGGCAGCTATGATGAGGTCCAAGCCCAGTACATGGGACTGATCAGGATCCGCGGCGACCATGTGGCGCGGTTCAAGGCGTTCTTCGACGAACTGGACCGGTCCGCGACCTATGACGGCAAGGACTTCGACAACATGTACATGACCAGCCTGGTGCAGAGCCTGATCGACGCCGGTTGGCCGGTGAAGGCCTGCCTGGTGGATAACGGCTGGCTTGAAGTGGATACGGCGGATGAGCTGGAGTCTTACGAGGCCATGGCGACGTCCGGGGAGATTGACGCCTACTGCAAGCTGCCGCAGGCCTGACGGTATTGCTCCCGACCGCTAACCCGGCAGACTCGCTCGCAGTTCGCGAAGCCGGTCCACCAGGGGTCGGTAACCGCTCAGGGTCTTCTGGATAGCCTCAGTCTGGCCGATACCAATATTGCGGGCAGACTCATGGGCCTTGAACGGTGCCCCTTCCAGTTGCTTCTGGTCCAGGCCCAGGAACTGGCATATCCGGGACGCCTGCCGATCGTGATCCTGCACAAAGGCCTCGAAGTTCACGCTCAGCAGTCGGCCTTCCGGCAGTAGCTGATGGAGTTCCGCCAGGGCCTCGTACTTGTTGGCGATGCCCTTGAGAACATAGGCGACGTCGTCGGTTTCGCTGTCGTCGAAGGCGGGATCCGACTTGCGCTTGCCGATCTTGCCTTGCCGCACCACTTCCGCAAACTGATCTTCCGGGTTCCGGTGGACCACAATCAGCCGGTAAGGCTCGAACACACCCGGCCAGGTATGTTCGTGCTTACCCACCCAGATAGGCTGGTTCCAGACCACGGCCTTTCGGTTGCCTGCAATGTTCTGTCCCACCGCCCGTAGCCATTGATTCCAGATTGTGGCGTCCCCTGGCTGGCCGGAGCGCACCAGTTGCTGGCGGTACTGTTTCAGGTAATTCAGCTTCAGTTGATGATGGAACACCTGATCCTTCAGGGGCAGGCCGTTGGGGGCGGCCGCGCGCCGTTGTTTCCACCAGGCTGCAGGGAGCTTGCCCAGAGCTGTCTCCAGCCAGGTCCGGCGCGCCAGGTTGAGGGCCTGGTCCACGGTATCTGATTCCAGCATGGTGCCAAGCCGTCCCTGGCGCTTGAAATCGGTAAACTCGCCCTTGGGCACCCAGCACTCGGGGTGACCCTTCAGGTAATCCACCACCGCACCGGACCCGGACCAGTAGATGCCGGCAACCAGAATGTTCAGGGGTGTGGGGACAGGTTGATTCATGGGGCTGCAACTTCAGGTTCTGACAGGAATGCTTCGGTCACCACATCGCTACGGAATGGCGCCAGCCATTCCTCCTGAACCGGTATCGGCAGCCGCGCCACCGTGGATTCCAGGCCCGCCGCCAGTCCATCCACGGTTGATGGTGTCAGAAACTGTTCCAGTTCGCCACGGAATACAAAACGGACCCCGCCACGGCTGTCGGTGGACAGGATCGGCGTACCACAGGCCATCGCCTCGGTCAGCACAATACCGAGCCCCTCATACTCCGACGCCAGCACAAACAGGTCGGCCCGTTCCATCCATGGGTAGGGGTTGCGACGCTTGCCGGCGAACATCACTCGCTCGGCAATGCCCAGATCTCTGGTTTTCTGTTCCAGTTCCTGGTGCAGGGGCCCTTCACCGACGATCACCAACCGGTGTGGGACATTGGCCTTCGCGAAGGCTTCCAGCAGCAGCGCATGGCCCTTCTGGGGCACCAGCCGGGCGACGTTCACGATATAGGGTGATTCCGGGATATCCGGGTCGTGCTCTTGTGCCAGGGCCTGAATCTGCTCGACAGGGCAGGGGTTGGTAATGACCCGCAGACTTTTCGGGTTGATGTTCCCCCTGGCGAAAGCCTGCTCGGCTGACTCCTGCACGCCGGACGAAACGCAGGCCAGGTGGCGACCTTCAAATACCAGCTTCCACTCCCAGCGCTTCTGCCACAGGGGGCGGTCGTAGTGAATGACGTTCTCCAGCACGTAGATGCAGCGGTCATCCCGGAACGACCAGAAGTATTTGAAGGTACCCAGGCCGCGAAAGATGATGCGGTCGAAGCGCCCATGCTGACGCTCCAGTTTGCGGATATGACGCCTGAGCAGCCAGCCCTGCAGCCAGCCCACCCACATGAAGTGGGACCGGGGCAGGATTACGCCCAGAAGAAGTCGTGACAGAAGGAACACCGGGATACCCACTACCGACTTCATCAACTGCTGCAGCTGGTCCCAGTGATGCAGGGTAACCCGGCTGTCAGCCGGTTGCAGGTCGTTGGGCTGGTTGCGGCAACTGAGCAGATGGCTGTCGTGGCCCTGTTCGGCAAAGGCATCGGCCAGATTAACAGCCACACGCTCCATGCCGCCCAACTTCAGGCTATGGATGACGACGAGGGTTCTCATGGGCTGATTGGCAGTTTGCTTTTCAGGCATCGGGGCGGGACTTCTCGATTCCGTTTTCGGCCCTGAAGGTGCGGTTCTCCTTCACGGCCTTGCGAATAGCCCGGTTTTTCTCCCAGATCTCCGGTTTTGAATAACCCCGGGCGTGGTCCAGGTGCAGGCACACGGTGCTGTAGCGGATCTGCTTTGACTTGTGGCCGTAGTTCCAGAGGCGTTCGCCCAGCTCCCGGTCCAGGCCGCCATACTGCATGTCCTCGTTGAAGCCGTTCACGGCGATCAGGTCCCGGGTCCAGGTGGAGCTGTTCATGCCATTCCAGCTGGCTGCGGCCGGGGTCGCGGCGTTGAGCAGCTTGCGAAAGCCCTTTGAAGGGGAGAGCTTCCAGAGCTTGTGATTTTTCGGCTGGCCGTGCTTTACCAGCCACTGCGGGTCGAATATCACGCCGCCGCGGATGTCGTCATCGGTGATGCTTTCCGACACCGCCATGGTGAGCTTGATATAGCCGCCGGACAGGAAGTGTCCTGGCTCGGCCAGCCGGCGGTGGGTGGCAATAAAATCCGGCTCCGGAATGCAGTCACCGTCGGTAAAGATCAGGTAGTCGCAGTCCGTCTCGCGGATAGCCTTGTTCAGGATCTGGCATTTTCGGAAGCCGTCATCCTCGTGCCACACGTGGTCGATGATGAGTCTGCCGCGCTCACGGAAGCCGTCGATCAGTTGCCGGGTCTCGTCGGTGGATCCGTCGTCGGCCACGATCACCCGGAAGTCATTGTCCGACTGGTTCTCATACCCGGTCAGCACCTTGCCAAGCCAGATCGGAGAATTGTAGGTGGTGATGACCACGCCAATCGCCTTGGGAGCTTCGTTTTTTGCAGGCATAAATCGCGAACAGGCTCAGAAATGTGAATCAGTTGAAGATTATACATGGTCGGACCTCGGGCTGCCCGTCAGGGATATCGCGGAGACCTTATTTGCACCGTTTGGCGGGATTGTAGGGGTTGATCTCCCCGGGTGTGCGGTGGCGAAAGCGTTTGTATTCCCACTGGTACTGCTCGGGAATCTCCCGCACGCACTTCTCCACCGACTGGTTGAGGGCGGTTACAGCCGTGACCGGGTCTTTGTGGTCGATGTCCGGTTCGGTCGGACGGATAACGATGCGGAAGCCCTCGCCATCCTTGAGTCGTTCGGCAAAGGCGGTACACGAAACAGCACCGGACTTGGCAATCAGCTTGGGCGCAAGGGTCATGGTACGTACGTCGATGCCGAAGAAGGGGCCGTAGGCGTAACCGCTTTTCTTGTCGGGGCTCTGATCCGGCAGGATGCCGGCGATGCCTCCCCCCTTGAGAATGCCGACCATACGGGCGAGGCCCCGGCGGTCGCCCCTGACCAGGGTGGAACCGGCCCGCTCGCGAACCCGGATCATGTAGTCCTCGAACTCCGGCAAATGAGGGGGGCTATAGAGAGCAGCCATCTGGTAGCGGGAGGAAAAGTAGACCCCTACCAATTCCCAGTTTCCCAGGTGCGGGGCCAGCAGGACGACGCCCTTGCCCGATGCCAGGGCCTCATCGATCAGTTCCAGGCCTTCCACCTCCCGGATCAGGCCCAGGCATTTCTCCACCGGCCACTCCCACATCAGTGGGATCTCCGCAAAGGTCTGGCCGGTATGCCGAAGGCTCGAGCGGATCAGGCGCTTGCGCTGGCCCTCCGGCATCTCAGGGAAGCACAGGTGGATATTGGCCGTGGTCACTGCTTTCGAACGGGAAGGAAACCACCAGCTCAGGGTGCCAAGAATCCGGCCGATGCGCTGGGCCATGCGGAGGGACAGTTTGCCGGAGATCCGAAGCGCGAGCACGGCGAGCGAAGTCTTGGTGAGCGCCATAGAAACGGGGTTTCCTGTTGCAAGAGCGGGCTGAAGGGAAGCTATCACCAAAGGTGCAGGTGGGCAAGCGGGGCCGGCTGCCGGCCCCTGTACGATTCAGTCGCGGCGTTTGCTCCTGCGCCGGCGTTTGCCCTGCTTACCATAGAGATCCGGGTCGTCCGGGTCTGGCCGGGTCTTGAAACGCCGGTGCATCCACAGATACTGGTCGGGATGGCGGCGGATTTCCTGCTCGATGGTCCTGTTTACGCGGGTGGCATCGGCCAGCTCGTCGCCACTGGGGAAGTCTTCCAGAGCAGGGTGAAAGTAGATGTCGTAGCCCGGACGGTCCTCCCGGCGGAAGTGGCTGAAGGGCATGACCGCACAACCGCTGCGTTCGGCAATGCGGGAGGTGGCGGTAATGGTACCGGTGGGAATGTCGAAGAAGGGCGCGAATACGATGCCCTTGCGGCCATAGTCCTGGTCGGTGGCGTACCAGACCGCGCGGTTCATCCTGAGCCGCTTGAGCAGCCCGCGCAGGTCCTTGGCGTCAAGCACGGCGCCATATCGGCTTTCCCTGGACCGGGTCATGACGGCATTCATCAGCGGGTTGTTGTGGTCCCGTTGCATGACGTCGGCATTCATTTCTTCCGTGGCCAGGCTGCCGCCCATTTCCAGGGTGCTGTAGTGGCCACCTACCAGCAGTACACCCTTGCCACCCTCCAGGGCCCTGTTGAGGTGGTCCAGGCCGTGTACGGTGGTGATGTCCGAAAGGTCTGCCATCTTCCGGAACCAGCCAAGGCCGATCTCCATCATGCCAATGCCGTTGGCCCGGAATGACTTGCGCACCAGTGCCCGTTGTTCGTCCGGTGACAGGTCGGGAAAACACAGGCCGATATTGACCTCAGTAATGTGACGTCTTCGTGGTAGCAGTCGCCAGGCCAGCTCTCCGGTCAGCCTGCCGATTGCCCATTGCCAGCGAAGGGGCAGGTGGGCAATCAGCCACATGATGCCGAGCCCCAGCCAGGTGGGCCACCAGCGGGGGTGCAGGTAGTGGCTGTAGTTCAGGTCCCGTGTCTTTTTGCGATGCTCACGCTTCACTTTGCCGCTGTTTCCGTAAGAGTGTTGAAAGGAATCAAGGCTGAAGTTTACAGGGCTTGTCCGGTACTGTCAGTGCCGCGATCGATCGGTGGCACTATCCATGCTATTCGCTAGAATGGCCGTGCCACCTGATCACGGAGCCCTCATGCTGCACCTTATCTACTCGCTATGTTACCGGCTGTCCCTGCCGTTCGCGTTATTGTACCTCTGGTGGCAGACCCGTCGTAGCGGCGGCGACAGCCAGGGCTGGCGGCAGCGCCTGGGCCTGGTGGCCCCCACACCGCAGCCGGTTATCTGGGTCCATGCGGTCTCGGTGGGCGAGACCATCGCCGCAGCCCCGCTGGTGAAGGCGTTGCTGGAGCGCCGCCCGGACGTGCCTGTGCTGATGACCGCGATGACGGCTACCGGTGCGGCCCAGGCCCGGACCCTGTTCGGTGACCGTGTACTTTATGCCTATTCGCCGTTCGACACACCCGGGTCGGTGCGCCGGTTCCTGCGGCGGGTCAGGCCACGGGCTCTGGTTATTATGGAAACCGAACTCTGGCCAAACATGATTGTCGAGACCAGCCGCAGACATTGCCCGATCTTCCTTATTAATGCCCGCCTCTCAGAGCGGTCCGCGCGGGGGTACCAGCGTATCGGTAGCTGGACGCGCACGTTGCTGGGCCGCCTGGACTGGATCGCGGCCCAGGCTGAAGATGACGCTGCCCGGTTCCGGGAAGTCGGGGCTGATGGTAATGATGTCACCGTGACGGGCAGCATCAAGTTTGATGTGGCGATTACAGACGAGGTTCGCCAGCGAGCTTCGGTATTGCGCGACTGCTTCGGACAGCGGCCGGTGTGGATTGCCGCCAGTACCCACGAAGGCGAAGACGAGCAACTGCTGGCGGCCCATATGAGGGTACTGGAGCAGTTGCCGGAAGCCTTGCTTTTGCTGGTGCCAAGGCATCCGGACCGGTTCGATACCGTTGCGACACTAACGCAAAGACGGGGGCTTTCCTGTGTTCGTCGCGCGTCAGGGCAACCGGTGGGAGACGCCCAGGTATACCTCGGTGACACCATGGGGGAATTGCTGGTGATGTATGGTGCGGCAGATGTTGCGTTTGTCGGTGGTTCATTGATCGAAAGGGGTGGGCACAATCCCCTTGAGCCGGCGGCCTGGGGCATCCCGGTGGTGACGGGGCCTCACGTATTCAATTTTGAAACGGTCTATGACCAGCTGGAAGCTGGGCTGGGGCTAGTTCGTGTGGGTAATGAACGGGACCTGGCAGAGCAGGTGATCCGGCTGTTGGCCACTCCGGATCAGGCCCGCGAGACGGGTAGCTATGCCCTGGCGGTTGTCGAAGCCAACCGGGGGGCTCTGAACCGCGTGGTCAGCGGCATCCTCACCCGGCTGGGGCCGGCTGAGGATGTCTGACAAAAGTACCCAGGGACACTAGCGGGCAGGATTGTCCAGGGTTTCATCTTCGGTGGCCAGGGCCTCGATGCCCGGTGCTGTCGCACTGAGCCACTTGTTCAGTTCGACAATGTCCTGGGGGCTCAGAGTGCCCGCGGACTGCTTCAGGCGCAGGGAGTTGATCACATAGTCATAGCGCGCGTTGGCGTAGTCCCTGAGCGAAACATAGTAGGCCCGCTCCGCATCCAGCACTTCAACAATGTTGCGGGTGCCCACGTCGTATCCGGCACGGGTGGCATCCAGGGCGCTGCGGCGGGAAACGATGGTCTGCTCCAGAGCCGAGGCGGTCTCGATGTTGGTGTTGACTGTTCTGAACACGCTGCGGGTGTTTACCCGCACATCCCGCCGGGTGGTGGACAGGTTATTGTCGCGTACGTCAACGGTTGAGCGCTGTTGCCGTACGCCCGCCTGGATGCCGCCGCCTGCGTAAAGGGGAACATTGAGGCTGACGCCGATGACGCCTTCGGTGGTGGTGCCGTCCTGCTGGCCACTGAATCCGCTGGGGGTACTGGTCTCTGCATTGTCGAGCCGTTGGCGACCGATGGATGCATTCAGTTCAACCGTGGGGTAGTGACCCGCCTTGGCTTCTTTCAGGTTGGCCTTGCTGGCCTCCAGTTCGCGAATGGCGGTCTGGATCTGCCAGTTCTGTTCCAGGGCCTTTGTTTCCCACGCCTGCGGATTCATGGGCTCGGGGCGCATCAGGGGAAAGTCCTGTTCCAGGTTTTCCAGGTCTCCGGGATACTCACCGGTCAGGCGCGATAACCTTTCCCGTGCGATGTCCAGGTCGCTCTCTGCAGCGATGCGGCGGCTGGTGCTGTCGTCGAAGCTGGCCCGGGCCTCGTAGACTTCGGTAATGGCGATCAGGCCGACGTCGAAACGCTCCTGCGCCTGTTCATACTGTCGCTTGATGGCGTTTTCTGTGGCCCGGGCGGTAGTGAGGTTGTCCGCTGCCCGCAGCACATTGAAGTAGGCTTCGGCCACATCAAGGATCAGCTGCTGCTGTGCCAGGTTGTACTCGGCCCTTGCCGCTTCGGTCCGCAGTTTGGAGGCGTCGTAGGCAAACCATGCATCGGCCTGAAACAGCGGCTGGGTAAGCTGAACGCCGTAACTGAAACTCTTGTAGGAGTTATCCTGACTGGGGCCATCAATATCGTAATGGTTAGCGTTTCCATAGGCGCCGATCTGCGGCAGGAGTGCGCTTCGGGTTACGTCTGAGCTGGCTTCCTGGGCTTCCAGGGACGCCCTGGCGGCCGCGATGCCGGAATCATAGGAAAGCGCCTGTTCATAGCTCTCCACCAGATCCATGGCCAGTGCGGCCTGTGCCGATAAAAGACCAATCAGGCCGCATAGCAGTTGCTTTTTCATGTCTTCTCCCAAAGTGTCGCCCCATCTGCCCTGACAGGGCCGGCGATTCAGTGTGTTCATGGTGTCCCGTCTGGGTAATTCGTTAACCTACTGCGTGGCGCTGAGGCTTCTGGCCAAGGCGCCAGTCCGAAGGTGTGGTGGTTCCACATCAAGGGCTGGCAACACCGGCCAGAAGCCTCAGCGTCACGCCCTTCGGGAGCCACTGAGGGCTTTGATAGCCGCGTTGCGTTGACTCGATTTGGAACCACCAAACCTTCGTCAACGTGCCTTGCTCTCAAAGCCCTCAGTGGCTCAGTAGGTCAACGAATTACCCAGACGGGACACTCGCTTATTAATCAGAACGGTGGGTCATTATGGACAATAAACCAACGGATCTCTAGACTTGGAGCGCGCACGGTTTTCAAGTGTGCCTCAAAGATCTATCGGGTTGCCCGACTGTTTCAGATTGGCAGCCGGAAAGCTTGTAGATTCCAATAATCGCGTCTTGACGGGGTGCTGGTTTAACCCAATAGGTTAACCGGCTGAGATTGCAGTGCAGAACCCGCTAACCTGATCCGGCTAACACCGGCGTAGGGATCCAGGACAGCTCTGATCAGCCAGTAGTCTGAGCCTTTTATTTTACAGGTTCATTTTGGCTGTCTTGCAGCACCAGCGTCATACGCGGCCCGTGTCACAGGATGAACAAAAAGGGTCCGCACCATGTCCACTATTCCAACGTTTCTCAGTGAATCCGCCCGTGTTGACGGGGCGGCCATCCAGCCATTGCCCGCTTCCCGCAAAATCTACGTTCAGGGCTCCCGCCCGGACCTGAAGGTTCCCATGCGGGAAGTGGCACTCACCGATACCCCCACCGATATGGGGGGCGAGAAAAATCCACCGGTTGTCCTCTACGACACGTCCGGCCCGTATACTGATCCACAGGCGACCATTGACCTGCGCAAGGGCCTGGAGCCGGTCCGTGCGAGCTGGATCGCCGAGCGTGACGATACCGAGCAGCTGGCCGATTATTCTTCGGAGTTCACCCGCCGTCGAATGAAAGATCCGCAACTGGACCATCTGAGGTTCCTGGATGAACGCAAACCGTTGCGGGCGAGGCCGGGTCGCAATGTTTCCCAGATGCACTATGCCAGGCAGGGGATCATTACTCCGGAGATGGAGTACATCGCCATCCGCGAGAACATGAAGCTGGAGGAAGCCCGGGCTAATGGCCTGGCGGACCAGCAACATCCGGGGCAATCCTTTGGGGCGAACCTGCCGAAGGAGATCACGCCGGAATTCGTTCGCGACGAGGTGGCGAAGGGGCGCGCCATCATTCCCGCCAATATCAATCACCCGGAAACCGAGCCGATGATCATCGGCCGCAACTTCCTGGTGAAGATCAACGGCAACATCGGCAACTCCGCCGTCAGTTCGTCCATCGAGGAAGAGGTGGAAAAGCTGACCTGGGGTATCCGCTGGGGTTCCGACACGGTGATGGACCTGTCCACCGGCAAGAACATCCACGAAACCCGGGAGTGGATCATCCGCAACTCGCCAGTTCCCATCGGAACCGTGCCCATCTATCAGGCCCTGGAAAAGGTGGGTGGTGTTGCCGAGGATCTGACCTGGGAAATTTTCCGGGACACTCTGATCGAACAGGCCGAGCAGGGCGTGGACTATTTCACCATCCATGCCGGGGTAAGGCTGCACCATGTGCCCCTGACCGCCAACCGGGTGACCGGGATTGTCTCGCGGGGCGGGTCGATCATGGCCAAGTGGTGCCTGGCCCATCACCAGGAGAGCTTCCTGTACGAGCACTTCGAGGATATCTGCGAGATCATGAAGGCCTACGATGTGGCTTTCAGTCTCGGGGATGGTCTGCGTCCCGGTTCCATTGCCGATGCTAATGATGCCGCGCAGTTCGGTGAGCTTGAAACCCTGGGTGAGTTGACCAAGATTGCGTGGAAACACGACGTCCAGTGCATGATCGAGGGGCCGGGCCATGTGCCTATGCATCTGATCAAGGAAAACATGGACAAGCAGCTTGAGTGCTGTGACGAGGCACCTTTCTATACCCTGGGGCCGCTGACCACGGATATCGCGCCGGGCTATGATCACATCACATCCGGCATCGGGGCGGCGATGATTGGCTGGTTCGGTTGCGCCATGCTCTGTTACGTAACGCCCAAGGAGCATCTGGGGTTGCCCAATAAGAACGATGTGAAAACCGGCATCATTACCTACAAGATTGCTGCCCATGCGGCGGATCTGGCAAAGGGTCACCCTGGCGCGCAGATCCGGGACAATGCGCTGTCAAAGGCCCGGTTCGAGTTTCGTTGGGAAGATCAGTTCAACCTCGGCCTGGATCCGGATACGGCCCGTACTTTTCACGATGAGACTTTGCCCAAGGAATCGGCCAAGGTTGCCCACTTCTGCTCCATGTGCGGCCCGAAATTCTGCTCCATGCAGATTTCCCAGGAAGTTCGGGACTATGCCAAAGAGCATGGCCTGGACGACGTGGAGGCGGTGGATGCCGGCATGAAAGAGAAAGCCGAGGAGTTTGTGGCTTCCGGGGCGAAGATCTATGACCGTGTCTAGCTTCCTTCAGGTCTGATGATTTTGGGGGTTGGCCGACAGGTCGATAACGTTTTTCGGGACACGCCGTGGATCCGTCCCTGGCCGATTTTTGCTCCTGCAAAATCGGCCAGGGATGTATTCACGGCGTGTCTGGGAAGATCCCCTCGCCCCCGACTCTCTTGCACCACAGCCGACAAACTACAAACCCTGACTTGCAAAGCAGCAGACCATCCGGCTATCGTTCTCCATCACGCTCATTTACTCATCAAGCCCGGAATCACCATGACCGAGAAGACGCCAGAACCCTTCCAGTTCAAGGCCAGCGACGTGGATATCCGCAGCCGGGAAACGGTTTTCCAGGGCTTTTTCCGCATGGATAAAGTCCGGCTGACCCATCCGCGGTTTGACGGCTCCATCATGCCGGAATTTACCCGCGAACTGTTTGTTCGCGGCGACGCCACCTGTGTGCTGCCTTACGATCCCGCCCGGGACGAAGTTGTGCTGCTGGAACAATTCCGCATGGGAGCCATCGGGCGGGACCAGTCGCCCTGGTTGCTGGAACTGGTGGCCGGTATGAACGAAGCCGGTGAAAGCCCGGAAGACGTTGCCCACCGCGAAGCGGAGGAAGAAGCCGGGCTGACTTTTGATCGTCTCGAGAAGATCTGTGAATACCTGGTGTCCCCGGGTGGTACTACTGAAATGGTTTACCTCTATGTGGGGCAGGTGGGTACCGCAAATGCCGGCGGGCTGTTCGGGCTGGACCATGAGCACGAGGATATCCGGGCACATGTATTCAGTGCTGACGAAGCCTTCAACATGATCCGCGATGGTCGCATCAACAATGCCGCCGCCATCATGGCCATACAGTGGCTGCAGCTGAACCGTGATCGCCTGCGGGATGAATGGAACCGCCTATGAGTGCCGCCACCCTCCGCAGGCACCGTTATGTGCCGGACCTGCAGCGTCTTGGCGCATTATGTGAAGGCAACTACCAGCGTTTGCGTCGCCTGCGTAACCTGGAAACCAACGACACCGATGTGCTTCAGTTCGACCTGCACCGGGAATCCCACTACCTGGGTCGGGTCAGTATTTCCGTTCTGCAGCAGACCCGCTATACCGAAACCCTTCTGCTCGAACAGGTGCACAATAGCGGCCGCTGGCTCAATAACCCCGAGCTGACGGTAAGGGTTTACCACGATGCCAGTATGGCGGAAGTGATCAGCTTCTACGGTAACCGACAGATTGCTGCCGTTAACGATTACCCCAACCGTTTTATGCATCACCCGGATGAGAAAGTGCAGCTGAACGGCTTCGTGGCTGACTGGCTCGACTACTGCCTGAGGTTCGGTCACGTTATTCCTGAGTGTAGCCAGTGGCATCATTCCGACGGTGTTGAAGGTTAGTGATGTCATCTGTCGCGTAAACTATTGTAAAAGGTGTGCCTCGATACCATCCGACTTGTGACTGATGTTTAAGTTGTTTGCGTAGAATCCGTCTAGTATCTAGACCATTGGTGGATGGATGAATAACGCAATGCCCGCAAAAGATCACAGGTCACCCGTAATGGTCAGCCCAGCCAATGGCCGGGCAGCCCGGGTATTACAGATTACCGACCCGCACCTGATGGCTGATACGGCCGGCTCCCTGCTGGGAGTGCGTACCCGCGACAGCCTGGAGGCCGTGGTGCAGTGTGCGCGGAACCAGTACGGTAATCCGGACCTGCTGCTGGCGACGGGTGACCTGGCCCAGGATGCGTCCGAGACCGCGTACCATGAGTTTGCCAGGCAGGTTTCCGTGTTTGGCTGCCAGGGAAGCTGGGTGGCCGGCAATCACGATGACAGCGAATTGTTGACTGAGATTGCCCAGCATTACCGGGCCGCTGGCAGGCACATGCTGGTCGGGCAGTGGCAGGTGATCATGCTGGACTCCGCGGTCAAGGGCCAGGTGCATGGTTACCTGGACCCCGGGGAGCTGGCTTTTCTGGAGGAAGCACTGGCAGCCCATCCCGAGCGTCCGGCGCTGGTCAGCCTCCACCACCATCCGATTGAACTCGAAACCGAGTGGATGAATCCCATTGGCCTTACCAACCGGGAGGAGTTCTGGCGCATCATCGACCGCTCCGAGAACGTCCGTGGTGTGCTCTGGGGGCATATTCACCAGGACCTGGATCTCTACCGGGGCGATGTTCGCCTGCTGGCGACGCCCTCCACCTGTATCCAGTTCGAGGCCGGGTCCACGGAATTTTCGGTGGAGCGCCAGGCACCGGGGTTCCGCTGGCTGGACCTCGGCAGCGATGGCTCCATCGACACCGGCGTTGTTCGTGCCAAGGATTTCCAGTACGACCTGGATACTGACAGCAGCGGCTACTGAGGTTGTCTGTTTTATGCGTTGTGGCGGGGGCAGCCTTTAAACTGTATGGCTTCCCTTGAAGCAATCCATCAGGTGTAACCCATGACATCTTCCGCAACCGGCCCCGTGCTGGTGTATCTCCATGGCTTCAACAGCTCCCCGAAATCCCGGAAGGTCTCCGAGCTTCGTGCCCTGTTGCCGAAGCTCGCGCCCGGCGTGGAGTTGGTTGTGCCCGAGCTGGGCTTTGACCCTGAGCTGGCCCTGAAGCGTGCCGGCGAGGCCGTCGCCAGCGCCGGCAGTCGACCCGTCGGCGTGATTGGCAGTTCCATGGGTGGGTTCTTTGCGTCTGTGCTGTCCGCCCGTTTGAATGTCAGGGCCGCATTGATCAATCCGGCCGCCTGGCCCCATCGTCTGCTGCAGGATCATCTGGGGCCCCAGCACAACCCCTATACCGGGGAAGACTATAACTTGACGCCGGCCCATACCTCGATGCTTGAGGCCATGGAACCCGGTGATGCGGTCGATCCGGGAAACCTGTTTATTCTGGTTCAGACAGAGGATGAAACACTGGATTACCGGGAGGTTCTGGCGAAGCATCCCGGAGCAATGACCTGGATACAACCGGGGGGTGATCATCGTTTCCAGCGGTTCGAACGGGTGGTGCCGGCCATTCTGGCGTTCCTGTTCCGGTGCAGTTTCCGGTAAACTGCGGCAAATTCTCCAGCCATGGATAATCGATATGAGTGAAATACCCGCCGACCTCAAATACATCGAGACCCATCAGTGGGTGCGTGTGTCCGACGACGGCACGGCAACCGTTGGCATCACCGATTTTGCCCAGGAGCAGCTTGGTGACGTGGTCTACATCGGTCTGCCGGAAGTCGGTGACACAGTCACTGGCGGCGAAGAGGCCGGTGTGGCCGAGTCGGTCAAGTCCGCCTCCGATGTGTTCAGCCCGGTCACAGGTGAAGTCATCGAAATCAACGAAGCATTGGAGGACGAACCCGAAAAGGTCAACGAGGATCCCTATGGCGAGGGTTGGTTGTACCGGGTCAGGCTGGCCGACAAGGGAGAACTCGAAGGCCTGATGGACTCAGCCGGCTATGGTGACCTGCTTGCCGATGCATAAGGTTGGTGCCTGATGGATTTCCCCATACTCTACCTGCGCAAGGGGGCCGAACGGCGTCTCCGGGCCGGGCATCTCTGGGTGTACAGCAACGAGGTGGATACCCGCCGCTCGCCGCTGACTGATTTCGAGGCCGGTGCCCAGGCCCAGCTGCGGGCTTCCAATGACAAGCCTCTGGGCACGCTGTTTGTAAACCCTCATGCCCTGATATGCGGACGGCTGATCAGCCGTAACCCGAACAGTGGCATGACGCCGAAGCGCCTCACCGAGCGTCTGGAGGTCGCGCTGACTTTGCGTGACAGGGTGTTCCCCGACCCCTGGTACCGCTGGGTATACGGTGATGGCGATGGGCTTTCAGGCCTGGTGATCGACCGGTTTGACGACGTGGTTGTGGTACAGATTTCAAGTGCGGGCATGGAGTCCATGAAGGACTCGATTGTGCGGGGCATCCAGCGTCTGGTCCATCCCAGGGCCATCATCCTGAAGAATGACGGCAAGATGCGCTCGGTGGAAGGCTTGTCTTCCTATGTTGAGCAGGTGGATGGTGAGCCGGTGGAAACCCTGCAGGTGCGGGAGAACGGTGTGCGCTTTGAGGTGCCGCTGTCCGGCGGACAGAAAACCGGCTGGTTCTACGATCACCGCATGAACCGGGCGAGGCTGCAGCAGTATAGTGCGGGTTGCCGTGTGCTGGATGTGTTCAGCTATGCCGGAGGCTGGGGGTTGCAGGCTGCCGCGGGTGGCGCGGCGTCAGTGACTTGTGTGGACAGCTCGCGTCAGGCCCTGGAGGGGGTTCACCACAATGCGGCCCTGAACGGTTTCGGCAACGTGGACACCCTGGAGGGAGATGCCTTCAATGTGCTCAAAGGTCTGTGCGACGACAGGCAGAAGTTCGATATTGTGGTGCTGGATCCGCCCGCGCTGATACCCCGCCGTCGTGACCAGAAGGCTGGTGAGCAGGCCTACGCCCGCCTGAATCAGCTGGCGCTCCGGTTGCTGGAGCGTGACGGGTTGCTTGTGTCCGCCTCCTGCTCCATGCACCTGTCCCGGGACAAGCTGGTGGACATCATCCGTGGCAGCGCGCGCAAAGTGGACCGTTTCGTGCAGCTTCTGGAGCAGGGCTACCAGGGGCCGGATCATCCCATGGTGCCGGGCATCCCGGAGACTGACTATCTCAAGGCATGTTTTGTGCGGTCGCTGACGGAGTTTCTGTAAAACTCCTCGCTATCCGCTGGCGGCGTTATCTCCGAAGCTGATGTCTACCATTCCCTCTCCCTTGATGGGAGAGGGCCAGGGTGAGGGTGAAAGGCGGCCAAACTCGGGAGCTGCCTGCTCCACCCTCACCCCAACCCCTCTCCCGTCAAGGGAGAGGGGCTTATCAGGTCCGGGACTTGGGCGCTCGCTTCAATCCCTCAATGACATTACCGGCCAACCCTGCTCCCTCGCGTACTTCTCGAGAGTCGGATCCGGATCCACTGCCACCGGGTTGTCCACCAGTCTCAGCAGCGGCAGGTCATTATGGCTGTCACTGTAGAACCAGGCGCCTTCCAGGGTGGCATCATTGTCTTTTAGCCATTGTCGCAGTCTTAGTACCTTGCCGTCCTGGAAGCTGGGCACGCCGGTGATATCCCCTGTGTAGCGGCCGTCCAGGAACTCCGGTTCGGTGGCAATCAGGTGTTCTATGCCCAGGGCCTCGGCAATCGGGCCGGTTACGAAGCGGTTGGTGGCCGTAATGATCATCAGGGTGTGGCCCTGGTTGCGGTGAGTGGCCAGTAACCGATCCGCCTTCTTCTGGTAAAGCGGTTTGATGCGGCTGTCCATAAAGGCCTGACGCCAGACGGCCACCTCTTCCGGGTCCCTGCCTGCAATGGCGGACAGGGCGAAACGCTGGTAGCGCTGGATATCCAGCTCGCCGTTCAGGTAATCCTGATAGAACTGGTCGTTCTGCTGGCGGTGGGTCTGCGCGTCCACCAGTTCCGCGTCCACCAGGAATTCGCCCCAGGCGTGGTCACTGTCGCCCGCCAGCAGGGTGTTGTCCAGGTCAAATATGGCCAGGGTCAAGGGTGGTCTCCTTAAAACAGTGCTTTGATAACCGATTCTAACACGCTGAAAAGAATGCCGGCTTCGTTTGCCGAGCGGTAGGCTTTCTGTAAGAATGGAGTCAATCTGGAATAAAAGTCCCTGAACACAGGGCGCCGGGATTCTGCACCCTGATGATACCGCAGATCCCGTGTTAACAACTTTGAGACAGGACTGTGCCGTGATTGATTCAGACGGTTTCAGACCCAACGTCGGAATCATTCTGGCCAACCACAAGGGCGAAGTGCTTTGGGCGAGGAGAATCGGGCAGGACTCCTGGCAATTTCCACAGGGTGGCATCAAGCATAACGAGTCACCGGAACAGGCCCTCTACCGGGAGCTGGCTGAGGAGATCGGCCTTGGTGCAGCGGATGTGGAAATCATCAGTTGCACCCGGGGCTGGCTGCGTTATCGCTTGCCGCGACGTATGGTGAGGCAGAACTCCCGCCCCGTGTGCGTTGGCCAGAAACAGAAATGGTTCCTTCTGAGGATGCTTTCTCCGGACGCATCCGTGCGGGTAGATCATACGGATTCGCCGGAGTTTGATGGCTGGCAATGGGTCAGCTATTGGTACCCCCTGGGGCAGGTGGTGTCATTCAAGCGGGAGGTGTATCGCCGGGCCCTGAGGGAGCTGGCCCCCCGGCTGTTCAGCATCGTAGACCAGTGGCAGCGTGCCGAAGAAGCACTGCGCCAGCAGGATCAACAACAATGACGGATTGACACCCCCTATGCTCGGTATCTTGCGAAGTATTGTTCAGGAAGTGAATGGCGCCCGCGATCTGCAGGAGTCGCTGGACATTATCGTTTCCCGGGTACAGGCAGCCATGAACACCGAGGTGTGCTCCGTCTACCTGCTGGATCCTGCCTCCAACCGCTATATCCTCATGGCCACTGAAGGTCTCCACAAAAAGGCTGTGGGCAAGGTCAGCCTGGCACACTCGGAGGGCCTCGTAGGGTTGGTGGGTTCCCGGGAAGAGCCCATTAATCTGGAGGACGCCCCTTCCCATCCCCGCTATCGCTATTTTCCGGAAACCGGTGAAGAGCGCTTCCGCTCATTCCTGGGCGTGCCAATCATTCACCATCGCCGGGTGCTGGGCGTTCTGGTTGTGCAGCAGCGGGAAGCGTCCCGGAACTTTGACGAGGGCGAAGAAGCCTTCCTGGTTACCGTATCCGCGCAGCTGGCCGGTGTGATCGCCCACAGTGAGGCCACTGGCGCCATCAGCGGCTTGTCCCTTACCGGGGAGGAAGCCCGTGATGTGTCGTTTAACGGTGTACCCGGGGCTCCGGGTGTGGCCATTGGGCGTGGCGTGGTGGTTTACCCACCAGCGGATCTGGATGCCGTGCCGGAGAAGGCGACCGACAACCCCGAGGGTGAGCTGGCCGCCTTCCAGGAGGCGGTGAAGGCTGTTCAGGAGGATATCCAGAAGGTATCCGAGCGGCTGTCGGACAAGCTGCGTCCGGAAGAGCAGGCCCTCTTTGACGTCTACCTGAGGATGCTGGGGGATAATGCCCTGCCGGGGGAAGTGGTCAATCGAATTCGCAACGACGGCCTGTGGGCTCAGGGGGCCCTGAAGCAGGTCGTCAACCAGTATGTGCGTCACTTCGAGATGATGGATGATCATTACCTGAGGGAGCGGGCAGTGGATATCCGCGACCTGGGCCGGCGCATACTGTCCCATCTCCAGGAAGGTGACACCAGACAGGTGGACTACCCGGAAGGAACGGTGCTGGTCAGTGAGGAGCTGACGCCCGCCATGCTGGGGGAAGTGCCCCGTGGTCGTTTGGTGGGCCTGGTGTCCGTCCGTGGCTCCAGCAACTCTCACGTGGCCATTCTTGCCAGGGCGATGGGGGTGCCTACGGTGATGGGCCTGGTGGACATCCCGGTGAACCAGCTCGATGGCAAGGAGCTGATCGTTGACGGCTTCGAGGGTCAGATTTTTGCTTCACCGTCAGCGGAATTACGCCACTTCTATGAGGAAATCTGCGAGGAAGAAGACGAACTGTTCCGTGGGCTGGAGGCCCTGCGGGACAAGCCGTGCATCACCACCGACGGGCATCGGGTTTCGCTGCTGGTCAATACCGGCCTGATGACCGATGTGGTCCGCTCCCTGAGCCACGGTGCAGAAGGCATTGGTCTGTACCGGACTGAAGTGCCGTTCATGATCAAGGAACGTTTCCCCTCCGAGCATGAACAGCGGCAGTACTACCGGGAGCAGCTGGAAGCCTTTGCCCCCAATCCGGTCACCATGCGTACTCTGGACATTGGTGGTGACAAGGCGCTGAGCTACTTTCCGATCAACGAGGAAAACCCGTTCCTGGGCTGGCGCGGTATCCGCATCAGTCTGGATCACCCGGAGATCTTCCTGGTTCAGGTGCGGGCCATGCTCAAGGCCAGCGAGGGCTTCAACAACCTGCAGATCATGCTGCCGATGATCAGCAACGTTTCCGAGGTGGAGGAGTCGCTGCACCTGATTTACCGGGTGTACCATGAAGTGCGGGAAGAGGGCTACCAGATCCACATGCCCCGGGTGGGAGTGATGATCGAGGTGCCGGCGGCGGTCTATCAGGTTCGGGAGCTGGCGGAACGGGTGGACTTCCTGTCCGTGGGGTCAAACGACCTGACCCAGTACCTGCTGGCAGTGGATCGCAACAATCCCCGGGTTGCCCAGCTTTACCATTCCTACCATCCGGCCGTCCTCCAGGCACTGGTGCGTATTGCCCAGGACGCCCACTCCGTGGGCAAGCCGGTGACCATCTGCGGTGAACTGGCCGGTGACCCCGGCGGCGCCCTGCTTCTGATGGCCATGGGGTACGATGCCCTGTCCATGAACGCTGCCAGTCTGCCCAAGGTCAAGTCGGTGATCCGCAGCATCAGCCGTGAATGGGCAGCGCAACTTCTGGAAGACGTGCTGCTGCTGGATTCCCCCCACGTGATCAAGAGCTGTGTCGACCTGGCCTTGCGTGGTGCCGGGTTTGCCCGTTACCTGAGGCCAAGCCGTTCCTCGGTGCCTGTTCCAACTTATGAGAGTGCCCGGTAACGCCGTAGGTGGCGTCTGTCATCCTTTTGCCAGAAATTGAGGTGAGTATTCTAATTCCGGCTGGTAATTTGGATATCCGGGTATGACACCTGGGCAGCAGTTACCCCCGGTCGACTGAGTGTTTGGTGTCAAGGCCCATTGACCGTATCGGGAGCGAGTACCATGACCACGGAACCAACCCAGCTCAGACCCACACCCCGAATTGGCCTGGCGCTGGGTGGTGGCGGACCACTCGGCGGCATCTATGAAATTGGCGCGTTGCGGGCGTTGGATGAGGCTCTGGATGGCCTGGATTTTAATGACCTTGACGTATACGTTGGGGTAAATGCCGGTGGCTTTGTGGCCGCCAACCTCGCCAACCAGCTGACCACCGCCCAGCTTTGCCGGATCTTTGTGCGGCACGAGTCGGAAGTGCATCCTTTTCACCCGGAAGTCTTCTACCGGCCGGCGGTGAGGGAACTGGGCCGGCGTCTGCGAGCCGTGCCGGGGCTGCTGTCCAGCGCTGTCACCCGTTTTCTGCGCAACCCCCATGACCAGAGTTTTCTGGAGGCCATGACCATCCTGGCCCAGGCCGCACCGGCTGGGCTGTTCGACAACTCGGCTCTGGAAGAGTACCTGGCCCGGGCTTTCACCACGTCCGGGCGTACCAATGATTTTCGCAAGCTGCGACGCAGGCTGTTCGTGATTGCTGCCGACGTGGAAACCACAGAGTCGGTCTGCTTCGGAGAGGAAGGGCTGGACCACATCCCGGTATCCCGGGCTATTCAGGCCAGTATGGCGTCACCGGGGCTGTATATACCGGTGCAGGTAGAGGGGCGTTATTGTGTGGACGGCACGTTACGCAAGGGGCTGCATGCGTCCGTGGCTTTGGATCATGGTGCGGATCTGGTATTGGCAATCAATCCGCAGGTTCCTATTGATGCCCGTGCCGCCGAAGCAGCGGGAACCATGGCAGCGGACGAGCTCACGGGGGCAGGTATGCCTAACTTGTTGTCTCAGATGTATCGCACAATGGTGCACTCTCGCATCCAGAAAGGGCTTGCCCAATACGACCGGGACTATCCTGGCCGCGAGGTGATACTGTTTGAGCCGACGAGGGATGATGCCGTGCTGTTTTTCTCCAGTGTTTTCAGTTTCCGGTCGCGACGACAGGTGTGCGAACACGCCTACCAGATGACCCGAAGAGATTTGCTGCGAAGGGCAGACCAGCTCGAGCCGGTGCTGGCCAGGCACGGTATCAGGCTGAACCGGAAGGTACTGGAAGATAGCGAGCGTACCATCAGTACAGCCCTTTACGGGGAAACCCTGCCTCTCTACGTGGCAAAGAAACGGAAGCGGAAACAGAAAAAAGGCGTGCTGGGTAGTGTCAGTCAGGTGCTTGGCAAGGCTCAGTAGCCATTGCCCGTGATTTCAATGATGGGTCTGGGGGCCTGATTCCCGCTTTCCCCCTTCCTGTGCCAGGCGGTCCAGATAGCTCTGCCAGTAGCGTTCCTGATTCTCACCCAGATCCCACAGGTAGTCCCAGCTGTACAGGCCGGAATCGTGGCCGTCGCTGAAGGTCAGTTTCAGGGCGTAGTTGCCCACCATTTCGGCGCCCGTGACCAGTACCTCTTTCTTGCCGGTTTGCAGGGTGCCAGGTCCGGCTCCGTGGCCCCGTACCTCTGCCGAGGGGGAGTATACCCGCAGCAACTCAAAGGGGAGTTCCCAGCAGCTGCCATCAGCATAGTCCAGCCGCAGGAGCTGGCTTTGCCGCCGGATGCGAATGTCGGTAGGGCGATGGCTCATGGTTATTGTCCTGATCGGGGCAGGGGCCGTATTGCCGGCCCCTGCCACGGGATGGCTGGATCGGGCAGCTACAGGATATAGCGGCTGAGGTCTTCGTCTTCGGACAGATCGCCGAGTTTCTCATCCACGTACTCTGCCGTTACCTCGAACTCGTTGGTCACTTTGTCGCCGGCATCAAAGGAAAGGCTTTCCAGTAGCCGCTCCATTACGGTATGCAGGCGGCGGGCGCCGATGTTCTCCGTGGTTTCGTTGACCTTCCAGGCGACTTCGGCCAGCCGTTCGATGGCATCGTCAGTGAAGGTGAGATTGACACCTTCCGTGCCCAGAAGAGCCTCGTACTGTTGCACCAGCGACGCGTCCGGCTCGGTCAGGATACGGCGGAAATCTTCCGGTGACAGCGCCTGCAGTTCCACCCGGATGGGCAGTCGCCCCTGCAGCTCCGGAATCAGGTCCGATGGCTTGGACAGGTGGAAGGCGCCGGAGGCGATAAACAGGATGTGGTCGGTGCGCACCGAGCCGTACTTGGTGCTGACGGTGCTGCCTTCAATCAGTGGCAGAAGGTCCCGTTGTACCCCTTCCCGGGAAACGTCTGCGGAGGTGTTCTCGGAGCGTTTGGCCACCTTGTCGATCTCATCCACGAAAACAATGCCGTTCTGCTCGACGGACTCGATGGCCTTCTGCTTGATCTCTTCCTCGTTGACCAGCTTGGCCGCCTCCTCGTCCTTTACCTGCTTCATGGCGTCTGCCACTTTCATCTTGCGGGTCTTGCTGCGGTCCTGGGACAGGTTGGAGAACATGTTCTGGAGTTGGCTGGTCATTTCCTCCATGCCTGGCGGCGCCATGATTTCAACGCCAGCGGCGGAGTTGCGCAAGTCGATCTCGATTTCCTTATCATCCAGCTGACCTTCCCGCAGCTTCTTGCGGAAAAGCTGGCGGGTGGAGGAGTCTTCCTTTGGCTGGCTGTCTTCCTGGAAGTTACGCGGTGGTGGCAGCAGGGCGTCGAGAATGCGCTCCTCGGCCGCGTCCAGGGCCCGATTCTCGTGCCGCTTCATTTCCTTTTCCCGCAGCATCTTGATGGCCATATCCGCCAGGTCACGGATAATGGACTCCACATCACGGCCGACGTAGCCCACCTCGGTAAACTTGGTGGCCTCCACCTTGAGGAAGGGGGCATCGGCCAGCTTGGCGAGGCGACGGGCAATTTCCGTCTTGCCCACGCCGGTGGGGCCGATCATCAGGATGTTCTTGGGGGTGATTTCGTCCCGCAGGGTGCTGTCGAGCTGCATGCGACGCCAGCGATTGCGCAGGGCAATGGCGACAGCGCGCTTGGCTTCATCCTGGCCAACGATGTGTTTGTTCAGCTCGTGGACAATCTCGCGGGGAGTCATTGCAGACATGGTAGCTCCGGTTCAGTCGTTGGCTGAAAGCACTTCAAGGGTGCGATTGTGATTGGTGTAGATGCAGATGTCGGCAGCGATATCCAGGCCCTTCTCGACAATCTCGTGGGCGCTGAGTTCGGTGTTTTCCAGCAGGGCCCGGGCGGAAGCCTGGGCGAAGGGGCCGCCGGAGCCAATGGCAATCAGCCCCTGTTCAGGTTCGATAACATCACCATTACCGGTAATGATCAACGAGGCTGTCTTGTCAGCCACTGCCAGCAGGGCTTCCAGTCGTCGTAGCGCCCGGTCTGTTCGCCAGTCCTTGGCCAGCTCCACCGCCGCCCGGGTGAGATTGCCGTGATGTTTTTCCAGCTGGGCTTCGAAGCGCTCGAAAAGGGTAAAGGCATCGGCTGTTCCGCCGGCAAAACCGGCCAGCACCTGGCCATTGTAGAGTCGGCGTACCTTGCGGGCGTTGCCTTTCATGACGGTATTGCCCAGGGACACTTGGCCATCGCCGCCCAGGGCAACTTCATCGCCGCGGCGAACTGAAAGTATTGTGGTCATCGGGGCTCCATTTCCTGAAATCGAAGTGATTTCCGAGATATGGCGCCTGTATGCGGGATTTCAAGGCGCCGTTCCACCGGCTGAGGTTATTCCTTCGGAATCTTGCGCACCAGCGGCTGGATATTGATAGCCACCAGCTTGTCCACGGCGGAATTCATCTGGCTGCGACTGTCGAAGGGGCCGACATTGACCCGGTACCAGGTGCTGCCTTCCTCGACATCAGCGCGGGATACGCTGGCACGCAGTCCCTGAAAGGCGATCTGGGCGCGCTGACGCTCGGCGTCTTCCTCAGTGCGGAAGGAGCCGGCCTGAACCAGGTAACGGAAATTCTGGGTATCAGGGCTGGGGGCGTACTCCTCCACGTTGGGGGGCACCACTTCCGATTCCGGCAGCATGTCGTAGAACTTGAACTTGGGTTGCTCCCGGGCGGTATCCCCGTCGGCATCCGGGGCCGGTTTCGCCGGCTGGCTGACGGTGGGCTTTTGCTCCGTTACGGATGTCGCGTTGCCGTCAGTCTCCAGTGTATTCAGGTAGACAATGAAGCCGATAAAACCACCGACCACCGCGAGTGACAGTATCCAGCGCACAGACAGTCCTCCGTTTTGTTTCGGGGCCCCAGACGCAGGTGGTCGTGGGGCGCGCTTGGGTTTTACTGGCCGGGCACGGGATTCCCGGGGAGGCGGTCTATGGTTGACCGCTCCCTTTCCGGATGACTGGCGCTGTTTGCGAGCATAATCCCTGGCCAAGGTGGCTCTCCTGTTGCTTACATTTCTTCCGGGGCGCTGATGCCCAACAGGTCCAGGCCATTGGCGATCACCTGGCGAACGGCCAGATACAGCGTCAGGCGGGCGTCACGCAGGGCCGGGTCGTCCACCAGTGCCTTGTGGGCGTTGTAATAGGTATGGAAGAGCCCTGCCAGTTCCCGCAGGTAATGGGTCAGGTGATGTGGCTCGCGGGCGTCGGCAGACGTGCGGACCAACTCGGGGTACTTGGCCAGCTGGTTGGCCAGTTCCTTTTCCTCGTCCAGGGTCAGCAGGGCCAGATCCCCTGCCACCTCGTTGCGACCCCGCTCGATACCGTGTTCCCCGGCCAGTTTCCGTAACACGCTGCAAATGCGGGCGTGGGCGTACTGGATGTAGTACACGGGGTTTTCGTTGGTCTGGGAGCGGGCAAGGTCAATATCGAACGTGAGCTGCGAGTCCACCCGCCGCGCGGCCAGGAAGAAGCGGGTGGCATCGCGGCCCACTTCGTCGATCAGGTCACGAACGGTCACGTAGCTACCGGCCCGCTTGGAGATTTTAACCTCCTGGCCGGAGCGGGTAACCATGACCATCTGGTGCAGCACGTAGTCGGGCCAGCCTTGGGGAATTCCGGCCTTCAGTGCCTGCAGGCCCGCACGTACCCGGGTTACCGTGGAGTGGTGGTCAGCTCCCTGTTCGTTGATGACGGTGGTGAAGCCGCGTTGCCACTTGTCGAGATGGTAGGCCACGTCTGGCAGGAAGTAGGTGTAGCCACCATCCTTCTTGCGCATGACCCGGTCCTTGTCGTCACCGAACTCGGTGGTCCTGAGCCACATGGCGCCGTCCTGTTCGTAGGTGTAGCCGTTCTCCTGCAGGCGCTTTACGGTGGCTTCCACCTTGCCGTCCTGATACAGGGAAGACTCCAGGAAGTAGACGTCAAACTCCACCCCGAAGGCTTTGAGGTCCAGGTCCTGCTCCCGGCGCAGGTAGGCCACAGCAAACTCGCGGATAGCCTGACTATCTTCCGGGTCGGCCTTGCCGGTGACTTCGCGGTCGTCTGCGGTCACCGTTTCGCCCTTCAGGTAGGACTGGGCGACATCGTTGATGTACTCGCCCCGGTAGCCGTCTTCCGGCCAGGATGCGTCGTCGGGACCCAGGCCTTTGACCCGGGCCTGGACGGATTTCGCCAGGTTATCGATCTGGGCGCCGGCATCGTTGTAATAGAACTCGCGGGTGACATCGTAGCCGTTGGCTTCCAGCAGACGGCAGAGGCTGTCACCGATGGCCGCTCCCCGGCCATGGCCTACATGCAGGGGGCCGGTGGGGTTGGCCGACACAAACTCCACCTGCACCCGGCTGGATTGACCGCTGTTGTTGCGGCCGAACCGGGAGCCCTGTTCCAGGATCTCGGCGGCAATGCTGATGGCGCTTTCAGCGGTCATGAAAAAGTTGATGAAACCGGGGCCTGCGATTTCCACCTTGGCCACCGCCGGGCTCTCGGGCAACCTGGCGATCAGGGCCTCGGCCAGTTGTCGCGGCGGGCAGCCGGCAGCCTTGGCAGCCACCAGCGCTATGTTGCAGGCATAGTCGCCGTGGGCCTTGTCCTTGGTGTTGCCCACCTGCGGAGTAAATGTCTGGTCCGCGGGCAGGGTGCCCTCTGACTGAAGGGCGGCCAGTGCCGCGCCGAGGAGTTCGGTGACGGTGTCTTTCATGCTTTCCGGTGACCCTTGCTTCAGGATATGGGTTCGCCTGGTCGATCTGACTGGACAAACAACGTACAGGTTTGAGGGCGGCTATTATCCCGGAAAGGGCGGGGGTTAGCAAAATCCGATGGGGTGTTGCCGGGCGCCTAACCGGTTTCCAGCGGGTCGACATCCACCAGCCAGCGCAGGCCGGGGGAGAGGCGTTGCTGGTCAACATGAGCGCAGAGTTGTGCCAGGATCCGGTTCAGGCTGCCCCGGTTCGATGATTGCAGCACCAACTGGGCCCGATGACGGTCGGCTTTGCGCGCCAGGGTGGCGGGCAGGGGCCCCCAGATTTCCAGCTTACTGTCGGGTAGATCCTTGCGGACCTGGTCCAGGAAGGCCAGGGCGGCTTCCATGGTGGGGGCTTCGGCCCGTATCACAGCCATGGACCGGAAGGGAGGGAGGCCGTTGCGCTCTCTTTCCGCCAGGAGCTGGCGGGCTATGGACAGGTAATCGCCCCGGGCGATGGTGGTGAGCAGAGGGTGGTCGCTGTGGCAGGTCTGTATCAGTACCTGGCCGGGCTTTGCTCCCCGACCGGCCCGGCCACTGACCTGCAGCAGGGTCTGCACCATCTGCTCCGGAGCCCGGAAGTCGACGCTGAATAGCCCGCCGTCAGCATTCACCACGACCACCAGGGTTACATTGGGAAAATCGTGGCCCTTGGCGACCATCTGGGTGCCGACCAGAATGCAGGGGGCGCCGGAGTTGACCTGTTTCAGAATGGTCTGAATGCTGCCCTTGCGCTGGGTGCTGTCCCGGTCGATGCGGAGCACCGGGACCTCCGGAAAGCTCGCGGTGAGGATCTCTTCGGTCTGCTCTGTGCCCTGGCCCACCGGCTTGCAGGCCTCGCCGGAGCACTTCGGGCAGCGTGTGAATGCTGGCTGCTGGTAATTGCAGTGGTGGCATCGCAATGCGCGATCCCGCCGGTGGTAGGTGAGGTGCGTGTCGCAGTGGGGGCATTCGGCGATGTGGCCACAATCGAAGCACATCAGTACGGGCGCAAAGCCGCGACGGTTGATGTACACCAGTACCTGCTGGTTGGCTTCCAGGGTCGCGCGGATGTCTTCCATTGCCGGTCGTGACAGGCCGCCAGTCAGTGGCCGGCTGCGGATGTCCAGCAGCCTGAGATTTGGTGGTCGGGCTTCGCCCACGCGCTCGGTGAGATCCACCTTGAGATACTTGCCGGCAGCTGCATTCTGCAGTGTTTCCAGGGATGGCGTCGCTGTTCCCAGGATGACGGGACACTGGTTTTCCCTGGCCCTGAACACGGCAAGGTCGCGGGCGGAATAACGAAAACCTTCGCCCTGTTTGTAGGAGCTGTCGTGCTCTTCGTCCACGACTATGGCCTGTAATGCGGTAAACGGCAGCAATACGGCCGAGCGGGTACCAATAAGGATGACCGGCTCCCCATTGCGGACCCGCAGCCAGGTTTCAAGGCGCTGGCTGTCGTTCAGGGCTGAGTGCCAGACCACGATTCTGTCGCCGAAGTACTTGCGGAACCGGGCCACCGTTTGTGGTGTCAGGTTGATTTCCGGTACCAGTACCAGGGCCTGCCCGTTTTCATGCAGTTCCCTTTTCAGATAATGCAGGTAGAGTTCTGTCTTGCCGCTGCCGGTGATGCCATAGAGAAGTGAGGCGGAGAAGCCCTTTCGCTCCGGCAAAGCGTCTGCGGCCCTCTGTTGGGCGGCGGTCAGGGTCAGGGTCGGGGTGGCGGCTGATCCGGTGGCGGCGGGTGTTTCCATGCCCGGGGGTTCAACCTCGCTGATCAGCGACTTGTCGGCCAGCGCCTGCACCTGTTTGAGGGTGAACCCTTGCTGACGGAGCTGGTTCCAGGGGACGGCCTGTGTGGCGTCCTTCAATAGTCGAAGAAGGGCCTGCTGTTTGTGTGCCTTGCCTGGCAAGTCGTCAGCGGAGGCCGGTTCGTTTGCTGCCCACCACTTGTCCCTGTCTTTCAGCTCTGCAGGCCGGCCCTTGCGGAGGGCCGGGGGCAGGGCCATGAACAGGCATTCTCCCAGTGGATGCTGATAGTAGCTGGATGCCCAGCTGAGCAGCTTTACAGTTTCCGCAGGCAGGGCCGGCCAGGGTTCAGCCACTGACGTTACGGGCTTCAGGGTAATACCTTCAGGGGGCGTGACCCCGATATCCACCACCAGCCCCGTGGCAGACCGGGGCCCGAAGGGGATCCGCACCCGTTGGCCGAGTATGAGCTCAAGGTCGTCGGGTGCGCTATAGTCAAACAGGCGCCTGAGGGGGCGGTTGAGGGCAACGCGTACAGTCTGACTCACTAGTTGTCCCGTTTGGTTAATTCGCTGATCTGCTGAGCCACCCGGGGCGTACATGGCACGTGTTTCGGGCGTTGCGTATCTTGCGTCAGCGGGCATTTGCACGTAAGATGCGCGGTCTGTTTCAGGCGGGGTTGATTGTGCCCTGTCTTTCCACTGGATTCAAACATGCGGTGCCCGGCGCCAAGGTATTGAAAGTCGTTGTAAAAACGATTGTCAGTCCCGGTGACCAGGTGGCGGCATGACCGGAAGAGGTTCGCCATGAAAGAAGGTATTCACCCCAAGTATTACGACATTACCGCAAGCTGTAGCTGCGGCAATGTATTCAAGACCCGCTCGACCTTTGGTCAGGATCTACAGCTGGACGTATGCTCCCAGTGCCACCCGTTCTACACCGGTAAGCAGAAGGTCATGGACACTGCTGGTCGTATTGACCGGTTCCAGAAGCGCTTCGGTGGCCGTATCGGTGGCAGGAAGGGCTGATTGCCCGCCGCTCGCAACGAGCACTGAAACGTCGAAAAGCACCCTGAGGGGTGCTTTTTTTGTGGCTGGCCTTAATGTGAGTGTAGTGGGTATTGCGGATTTCGGCCCTTGTCTGGTGACAGGCTTCAGTCCATAATGGCGCGCTAACATTTGTGGAGCCGGGTATCGGCGTCAATCCGCGAATGGTCGAAATGCGTCCCTTTTTTAACGTGACAAACGGAACAGTGGCAATGTCTCAAGATCTGAAAGAAGCAGCCCTTGAATATCACGCCCAGCCGCGGCCGGGTAAGCTGAGTGTTGAAATCACCAAGCCGACCCAGACCTCCCGCGATCTGTCGCTGGCGTACAGTCCCGGGGTTGCCGAACCGGTCCGCGAGATCGCGAAGGACCCCGAGAATGCATACAAGTACACCGGCAAGGGCAACCTTGTTGCGGTGATCTCCGATGGCACCGCTATCCTGGGCCTCGGCAATCTCGGCCCGCTGGCCAGCAAGCCGGTAATGGAAGGCAAGGGTGTTCTGTTCAAGCGCTTTGCCGGTATCGATGTGTTCGATATCGAGGTCAACTCGGAAAGCCCGCAGGCGTTCATCGAGACTGTAGAGCGTATTGCCGATACCTTCGGTGGCATCAATCTTGAGGACATCAAGGCGCCGGAGTGTTTCGAGATCGAGCGCGCTCTGATTGAAAAGTGTAACGTGCCGGTTTTTCATGATGACCAGCATGGCACAGCCATTGTGACTGCCGCCGGCATGATCAACGCGCTGGAGCTTCAGGGCAAGAAGATTGATGAGGCCAAGGTGGTCTGCCTGGGCGCTGGTGCGGCGGCTATCGCCTGCATGAAGCTGCTGGTCAGCTGTGGTGTTCGCTCCGAGAACATCTACATGCTGGACCGCAAGGGCGTGATCCATTCAGGTCGTGATGATCTGAACCAGTACAAGGCGATGTTTGCCAATGATACGGACAAGCGCACCCTTGATGACGCCATTGATGGTGCGGACGTTTTCCTGGGGCTGTCTGGCCCCGATCTGTTCTCGGTTGATCAGCTGAACAAGATGGCGCCGAACCCGATCGTGTTTGCCTGCTCCAACCCGGACCCGGAAATCAAACCGGAACTGGCTCTTGAGGCTCGCAGCGACCTTATTATGGCAACGGGTCGTTCCGACTACCCGAACCAGGTAAACAACGTTCTCGGCTTCCCGTTCATTTTCCGCGGTGCACTGGACGTACGTGCCACTGCTATTAATGAAGAGATGAAGGTGGCTGCGGTTCACGCTATCCGTGAGCTGGCGAAAGAGCCTGTTCCCGCCGAGATCTGTGAAGCCTATGGCGTGGGCAGCTTTGAGTTCGGTAAGGAGTACATCATTCCCAAGCCGCTGGATGTCCGTTTGCTGGATGTGGTGCCGGCTGCGGTAGCCCGCGCTGCTGTGGATTCCGGTGTGGCCCGAAATGGCTACCCGGAGCACTACCCGCTGAAGTCCATGGACGATATTCGCTGATTGTCAGCGAAGCAGCTATGAAAAAACCGACGGTGAGAGCCGTCGGTTTTTTTGTGGGCGCAGGAAAAGTCTGGGGTACAGGGCCTGCTGAGGTTGGGGCAGGTGCCCAGTCCGGAAGAACGCTATCCGGACCGGGTTATTGGATTTCTAGAAGAGGTTGCGTGGCAGGTTGGCGTCGTCGTCGCCACTGAGTCCGTTTCCTGCAGTTCGCTCAGGAACGTTATTGGAGCGGAAAATTTCCGAGATGGCGTTTTCCTGTCCGGGAGCCGCGCGATCGCCTGAGGCCGGGTCGATTCTTACGCGAACAATGCCTCGCGGTTGTTTCATATGGGACGCAGGCATCCCATCCAGTGCCTCGCGCATGTAGTCGACCCAGATGGGCAGCGCTGCCGTGCCGCCGAACTCCCGAAAGCCCAGGGTTGCCGGCTGGTCAAAGCCCACCCAGGTGGTGGTGGCAATCTCATGGTTGAAGCCTGAGAACCAGGCGTCTTTCTGCTCGTTGGTGGTGCCGGTCTTGCCGGCCAGGTCGTCACGTTCCAGTACGCGGGCGCCGGTGCCGGTGCCTCGTTTGATGACGTCCTTGAGCATGGAATGCAGGATATACACTGCGCGCTCGTCGGCCAGTCGTTCCGCAACGCGAATAGCCGGGAAGCCCACAATGGGGGTGGGGCTGTTTTCCCTGAGCTGGTCGCAGTTGCGATCACACAGGATGGCTGGAGGTGCTTCGTAGAGTACGTCTCCGTAGCTGTTCTCGATGGTCTGGATCAGGTAGGGCTGCACGTCATAACCGCCATTGGCGATAACAGCGAATGCCCTCGCCATATCCATTGGTGTCATCGAGCCGCTGCCCAAGGCGAGGGAGAGGTCGCGGTGGAGGTGTTCGGTGGGGAGTTTTAACCGGTCAAGAAAGGCCACCGTGTCGTCAACGCCAAGATCCTGCAGCAGGCGGATGGAGACCAGGTTCCGGGACCGGTACAGAGCTTCCCTGAGGCGCGTGGGGCCGTCGAACTCGCCGCTGGCATTTTCCGGGCGCCAGCCCGGTTCCATTTCGTCGCCCTGGTGAACAATGGGGGCGTCATTGTAGATGGTGGCCGGCGTCATTCCCTGCTCCAGAGCGTGCAGGTAAATGAAGGGCTTGAACGTGGAGCCGGGCTGGCGACGTGCCTGTATGGCCCGGTTGTACTTGTTCTGCCCGAAGCTGTAACCACCGGACAGGGCCTGGATGGCGCCTGACTTGGCTTCGAGGGAGATCAGTGCCCCCTGTACGTCCGGAACCTGCGAGAGCGCCATGGAAACTGGCGCAATGACGGGAGCGGCATTTTCGTCCATGGTGGTCTCGTTGTCGGCAATGTCACTGTCGCTGGCGACTGTCTCCGCGCTTTGCTCTTCTGCCGGCTGCCGGCGAACGTAGACGATATCGCCGGTGGATAACACATCCGATACCTTCGACGGTTCTGGGCCCATCGCGTTGGTACTGCGGAACTGCCGCGCCCAGGTCATGGTGTTGAAGGGAATGAAGCCTTCGCCGAGGTGCCGGGACCAGGCCGCTGCCTGGTTGTTCTCGTCGCTGATGGCGGTGATCAGTACGGGGTAAAGATCCTCGACGCGCGGGTAGGCTTCCAGGATGTCCCGATAGGTTTCCTCGTCTGCGGGCACCTGGTCGGTGGTTCCGGCAGGGCCGCGGTAGCCGTGGCGCTGGTCGTAGGCTTCCAGGCCGCGTTGCAGTGCGTTCGTGGCTGCGGCCTGGTCGTCGCTGTTGACTGTCAGGGTGACACGGAAGCCGTCACTGTAGGCGGAGTCCCCGTAGCGTGCGACCATCTCTGCCCTCGCCATTTCGGCCGCGTAGTCAGCGCTCACTTCCGTTCGGGTAGCGTTGTACTGGGCGGTCAGCGGCTGGCTGAGTGCTTTGTCGCGTTCATCCGCTGTGATATAGCCTAACGTGGCCATCCGGCCCAGAATCCAGTCTCTGCGCACCTTGGCCCGGTCCGGGTTGGCGAGCGGGTTGTAAGCGGAGGGGGCCTTGGGCAAGCCGGCGAGCATGGCCATCTGGGCCAGGTTCAGCTCCGGGACGGGCTTGCCATAGTAAACCTGTGAGGCTGCGGCCAGGCCGTAGGCCCGGTTGCCCAGGTAAATTTTGTTCAGGTAGAGCTCAAGGATGGTGGCTTTGTCCAGCTCTTTCTCGATCTGAAAAGACAGCAATATCTCGTTGAATTTACGGGCGAAGGTTTTGTCGCGGGTGAGAAAGTAATTGCGCGCCACCTGCATGGTGATGGTGCTGCCGCCAGACTGGATCTCACCAGTGGATGCCAGTTCCACCGCCGCACGTCCAAGGCCGATCACGTCGACCCCGAAGTGATCGTAGAAGCGTGCGTCCTCCGCAGCCAGGAAGGCCTGTAGCTGTTTTTCGGGGATTTGGTCGATTGTGACAGGCGTCCTTCTCTTTTCCCCGAATTCTGCTATTAATCTGTCATCCGAGGAGTAGATCCTGAGTGGCGTCTGCAGGCGGGTATCCAGTAACTGGTGTACCGCCGGCAGGCCCGGTCGAAGGTGCAGGTAGAAGCCAGCTGCAACGAGCATGGCGGAACTGGCCCCAAGAATGGCCAGCCAGATGAAGAAGCGTGATGCTGTAATCAGTCGGGACATTTTTTTCTGACAACTGTTGGATATAAGTCTATCATTTGAGAAATCGCTTTAGGTGTTAAAAGGAGTCAATGCTCCGGCAACCTCTCAAAACAACGAGGGGGCATTGTAGACCTAAAACACGAGAAATTCTCTTACATAAAAATCATATAAAGGGAACTGCTGCGCAGTAATACAAGAACTACAGCGTATAAAGCAGTCAGGCCAGGGTTTTACGGCCGGAGTCTGGCGAACGTCAGACGTAAGGTTGTCCAGGTATAAGGTGAGCGCGTGTTCGGATTACCAGGAAAAAAATCCAGTACCGTACTGGGTGTGGACGTCAGCTCCAGCTCGGTCAAACTGCTGGAGCTATCGAAGCAGGGCAGTCGCTACAAAGTGGAAAGCCACGCTGTCGAGCCCCTGCCAGCCAATGCGGTTGTCGAGAAAAACATCACCGATGTCGAGGCTGTGGGTGACGCCATCAAGCGGGTCATCAGCAAGGCTCGCACCGGGGTCAAGCAGACTGCGGTTGCCGTGTCCGGCTCGGCGGTGATTACCAAGGTCATCCAGATGAATGCCGGGCTCAACGAGTTCGAGCTGGAAGACCAGATTGCTCTCGAGGCTGACCAGTATATTCCCTATCCCCTTGACGAAGTGGCCATCGACTTCGAAGTCCAGGGGCCCTCTGAAACCAATCCGGATCAGGTTGATGTTCTGCTGGCTGCGTGCCGTAAGGAGAACGTCGACATCCGCGAGGATGCGTTGGAGATTGCCGGTCTTACGGCCAAAATCGTCGATGTCGAGGCCTACGCTCTGGAGCGCGCCTACTCGCTGATTGAGCCGCAGCTGGATTCTCACGGTGAGGAACTGGTGGTGGCGATCGTCGATATCGGCGCCACCATGACCACGCTCAGCGTGCTGGCCGGAGGCGAGACCGTTTACACCCGTGAACAGATTTTCGGGGGTAAGCAGTTGACGGAAGAAATTCAGCGCCGGTATGGGCTGTCGGTGGAGGAAGCCGGGCTGGCCAAGAAGCAGGGCGGCCTGCCTGACGACTACGAGGCCGAGGTGCTCGAGCCGTTCAGGGAGGCCGTTGTCCAACAGGTAGCCAGGGCTCTGCAGTTCTTCTTCGGTGCGAGTCAGTATAACGCCGTGGACTACGTTCTCCTTGCCGGCGGTACCGCTTCCATCCAGGGTCTGGCTGAAATGGTCGAGGAGAAGACGGCCACGACCACCATCGTGGCGAACCCCTTCTCTGATATGGCAGTAGGCTCCCGGGTGAATGCATCGGCACTGACCAATGATGCACCCTCGCTGATGATTGCCTGTGGACTGGCAATGAGGAGCTTTGACTGATGGCCAAGATTAACCTCAGGCCCTGGCGAGAGGAGCTCAGGGCGGAGAAAAAGAAACGGTTCTTCACTACCTTGCTGGGGGCCGCCATTGTGGCAGCGGGCCTGGTGTTCCTGTGGAAGACGGATATGGATAACCGCATTGCCTACCAGGAGTCCCGTAACGATTATATCGAAGCGGCTTCACGTAAGCTGGACAGCCAGATCAAGGAGATCGAGCAACTTCGCAAGAAGCGGGAAGAGTTGTTGGCTCGAATGGAGGTTATTCAGGATCTACAGGGCAAGCGTCCGGTGATCGTTCGTGTCTTTGACGAATTGGTTCGTACCCTGCCGGAGGGGTTGTTCTACACGGACCTCAGCAAGACCAAGGACAGCCTGAGTATTGAGGGCATGGCCGAGTCCAATAGCCGGATATCCACCCTGATGAGGAATTTTGAACGCTCCGAGTGGTTCACGAATCCTAATCTTACCAGTGTCGCCGCCGCTGACGATCGCCGTGATGGCTACAGCGACTTCAAGCTGTCGGTGAGCCAGACTACGCCCGAGCCGGAAGAGGAGAGCAACCAGTGAGCCTTTCGGACTCTCTCAAAAGCCTGAACGACTTTGATATCAATGATCTTGATGTCAACAACGCCGGTATCTGGCCGGCCCCCATCAAATTTATCGTAACGCTGATCATTGTCGGCCTCATTGCTGGTGGTGGCTACTGGTTCTTTATCAAGGATCAGTATGCACAGCTAGAGCGCGTAGAGCGCCAGGAAGCGGAATTGCGCGAGGAGTACGAGCGCAAGGCGTATCAAGTGGCCAACCTGGATGTTTTCAAGCAGCAAATGGTGGAGATGGAGGAAACCTTTGGCGCACTGGTGCGTCAGCTGCCCAGTGACACTGAAGTGCCGGGACTGCTGGAGGATATTACCAATACCGCGCTCGGCAGTGGCCTGTCGTTGCAGGAAATCCAGCTGGAAAGCGAGCAGCAGCGTGATTTCTATGTCGAGCTGCCGATCAGTATCCAGGTTAGTGGTTCCTACCATGAACTGGCCTCTTTCGTCAGCAGTGTTGCGGGGTTGCCCCGGATCGTCACGCTTCACGATTTCACCATTACACCAAAAAGCGGTAATGCGGATCAGCTTGATATGCAGGTCGTCGCCAGAACCTACCGCTACCGGGCTGGAGAATGAGCATGGCAAGACAGCATGCAGTAAAAGCCTGGCTGGGAGTCTGTCTGGCAACTGCGCTGGTCGGATGTACCCAGGAAAGTGGCTTTTCAGATCTTGACCGATATATGGAAGAAACTCGCAACAAACCGCGGGGCCATGTGGAACCGCTGCCGGAATTTCAGGCCTATGAGGCCTTTACCTATTCGGCGTCGGATCGCCGCGCACCCTTCGAGCCACCAGTGGATGTCCAGCTCACCATGCTGGACGATACCCCTGAAAGCACGGTGGAGCCGGATCTCGATCGACCCAAAGAGGTTCTTGAGAACTACGGTCTGACTGAGCTGCAGATGGTGGGCACACTGGCAAGCGCTGGCGGCAACCTGTTCGCTCTGATTGAGGACGCGGACGGCGGCATTCACCGAGTCCGCTCTGGTAACTACATGGGAACCAACTATGGCCGCATTATCGGTATCAGCGAAACCCGGGTTGAGCTTCTGGAGATAGTGCCCAACGGACAGGGGGGATGGGTTGAAAGGCCGCGATCCCTGTCCCTGGAAGAAGAAGGCTAAGGAGCGGCGAGAACATGCATACACAAAGAAACCGGCAAGTAACACAAGTTTTGGGGTCGAGGCTAGCGATGTTCAGAAAATTCACGGTATTGATGAGCGCGGCAACTCTGGCGATAGCAGCCGGAATTGCCAATGCGGCAACGCTTCAGGACGTGGAGTTCTCCTCGCTCTCTGGCGACCGCACCGAAGTAGTCCTGAGTTTTGACGGCACACCGCCAGAACCCTCTGGCTATACCATTGAGCGGCCGGCGCGGATCGCCATTGATCTCGATGATACGGTCAGCGGCCTCGACAGCCGCAACATGTCCCTGGGGGATGGCAACACCCAGAGCATGACCGTGGTGGAAACCCAGGATCGTACCCGCCTGATCTTCAATCTTGTGGAGCTTGTGCCCTATGAGACCGAAGTGGAGGGCAGCAGCCTGATTGTCACGATCGGTAATGGTGGAGCGTCGGCAGGCGCTTCGGCTGCCACGTCCGCCGGTAGCACCTCCACGTCCGTGTCCGCTCCTGAATCGGTATCCGGGGATGCCATTACCGGTGTGGACTTCCGCCGGGGCGAGGATGGCGAGGCCCGGGTCATTATTGACCTGTCCAATAGCCGTGTCCCGGTTGCCCTGAACGAGCAGGGTGGTCGGATCCGGCTGGTTATGGATGGCGCTGAGGTGCCGGCTAACTTGCGTCGCCGTCTGGACGTGACTGACTTTGCCACGCCGGTCACTCGTGTTGACACCTTTGTCGAAGGTGGCGATGCGATCGTCGAGATTCGTCCCCAGGGCGCTTACGACTATCTCGCTTACCAGTCCGGTTCCCGCTTCACGGTCAGCGTTGAGAAGCTGACCGAAGATGAAGCCGAGCGCCGTCGGGAAGAGAAATTCCCCTACACTGGTGACAAGCTGTCCCTGAACTTCCAGGATATTGAGGTACGCTCCGTACTGCAGCTGATCGCTGACTTCACGGGCCTGAATCTGGTGGCCAGCGACACCGTTGATGGCAGCATTACTCTGCGTCTACAGAATGTGCCCTGGGATCAGGCGCTGGAGCTGATACTGAAGACCAAGGGGCTGGATAAGCGGCAGATCGGTAACGTGCTGCTGGTGGCGCCGGCGGAAGAGATTGCCGCTCGTGAGCGTCTGGAGCTGGAGACCAACAAGCAGATTGCCGAACTGGCACCGGTTCGTCTGGAAATTATCCAGGTAAACTACGCGAAAGCGGGGGATATCGTTGGCTTGATCCAGGAGGATGAAGAGCTCATCTCTGACCGTGGTTTCATCTCTTCGGATGTACGAACCAATACCATCAGTGTTCGTGAAACCGGTGAGAAACTGGAAGAGATTCGTCGTCTGATCAATACTTGGGATATTCCAGTGCGCCAGGTGTCCATTGAAGCTCGGATTGTAAGAGCCCAGACCAACGTGGCGGAAAGTTTAGGCGTTCGCTGGGGCGGAGGCTTCTATGATGATGATGGAAGTAACACCCTGTTTGGTAGTGGGTCCATTGAAGGTAACGAGGGCGTATGGAATGATCAGGAGGTCGTTTATCCGGATGCTCTGGTAGTAGATCTGGGTGTTTCTGAAGCTGGCGCTTCATCATTTGCCTTGGGCTTGGGCGGGGCCGATTTCCTGGTAGACTTGGAGCTGTCTGCGCTGGAGAGTGATGGCAAGGCTGAGATTGTTTCACAGCCTAGAGTAGTAACAGCAGACCGGCAGACTGCAAAGATCGAGTCCGGACAGGAAATCCCTTATCAGGAGGCATCATCTAGTGGCGCTACCTCGACATCATTCAAGGAGGCTGCCCTGTCTCTGGAAGTGACGCCCCAGATAACGCCGGATAACAAGATCATCATGGACCTTTTGGTTACTCAGGACTCGCGCGGTGAAGATACTTCAGCCGGTCCGGCCATTAACACCAACTCGGTGACAACGCAGGTATTGGTTGGAAATGGTGAAACAGTGGTTCTGGGCGGCATCTTTCAATCAGAAAGCACCAATACTGTAACCAAGACGCCACTTCTCGGTGACATCCCGTTCTTGGGTGCCTTGTTCCGGCGCACGGAGCAGTCAGACCTGCGTAGCGAACTATTGATCTTCATCACTCCGAAGATCATGGAAGGCAACTTGATTGACTAAGTAAGTGGCCTTAGCAAAAGCCGCCGCGTCACACCGGCGGCTTTTTTGTGTTTATGGTATTCTCACCGACCTGTTCAATCGGGAGTTGAAGCAATGCCGTTACCTAGACGAATCGTGCTGGTCGGGCCCATGGGGGCGGGCAAGAGCACGATCGGTCGCCAACTGGCCCGGGAACTCGGGTATCACTTCCTGGACTCTGACCGCATGATCGAAGAGCGGTGTGGTGCCGATATCCCCTGGATATTCGATGTTGAAGGGGAGGAGGGGTTTCGTCAGCGTGAATCGGCCATGGTCAGGGAGCTTTCCGAAGTTGGAGCATCGGTTCTGGCCACTGGTGGGGGCGCCGTGATGAAGGAGGGAAATCATGAGTGGCTCAAGCGCGATGCTGTCGTGGTATACCTCAAGGCATCCCTGGAGCAGCAGATCGAACGGACCCGTAAGGATCGAAACCGTCCATTGTTGCAGAACCAGGATCCGGAAGCGGTACTTCGGCGACTTTTTGAGCTACGCGACCCTGTTTATTCGCATCTGGCGGATATTGTCATGTTGACAGATCGAAAGAGCCCGAGATTGGTCGTTCGGCAGATTATCAATCGTCTGAATCCCCGATCCCCACGCCAGCGGCGCAAGGTCAAAAAGGAGGACCGAAACCATGCCTGATACGTTCCGGGAACTTCGGGTAGAGCTGGGAGACCGCAGTTATCCGATTCTGATTGGCAAAGGACTGCTGGGGAGCTTCGACCTGACCCCCTACGTGTCCGGTCGGACGGTTATGATTGTTACCAACACCACGGTGGCGCCACTGTATCTGGAGCAGGCCCGTAATAGCTTCCCCGGGTGCCAGGTGGATGAGGTGATCCTGCCGGACGGCGAGGCCTTCAAAAACTGGGAAACCCTTAACCTCATATTCGACGCCTTATTGAAGAATCGTCACTCGAGAAAGACAACGCTGGTGGCCCTGGGAGGAGGTGTGGTGGGTGATATGGCGGGGTTCGCCGCTGCCTGTTACCAGCGCGGTGTGGATTTTATCCAGATCCCGACCACCCTGCTTTCCCAGGTGGACTCGTCAGTGGGTGGTAAAACCGGCATCAATCACCCGCTGGGTAAAAACATGGTCGGTGCCTTCCACCAGCCTCGCAGTGTGCTTATCGACACCGATACCCTGCAGACTCTGCCACAGAGGGAGATCTCAGCTGGCCTGGCGGAAGTGATCAAGTATGGCCTGATCAGGGAGCCGGATTTCCTGGCGTGGCTTGAAGGCGCCATGGCGAGCCTGACCAGCCTTGACTCAGAGGCCCTGACGGAGGCTATCTATCGCTCCTGTGTCTGCAAGGCCGACGTGGTGGCGCAGGATGAGCGCGAAGAAGGCTTGCGCGCTATCCTTAATCTTGGTCATACCTTCGGTCATGCCATCGAGACCCACGCCGGCTATGGAAACTGGCTCCATGGAGAAGCGGTCGGCGCGGGCATGGTGATGGCTGCTGACCTGTCAAAGCGACTTGGGTTCATCACCGACGAGGATCTGCGCCGGGTGAAGTCGGTCATTGTTTCTGCCGGGCTGCCCACCGGTGTACCTGACGATATGACGTCAGACCACTTTATGAATCTGATGGCCGTGGACAAGAAGAATGTGAATGGGCAGTTGCGCCTGATACTGCTTCGCAGCCTGGGTGACGCAGAGGTTACCGACCGCTTTTCGCCAGATGCTCTGGCAGACACGCTGTCCGCGTTTTGCCATTGATGAACGGGTACGCAGAAATCGGGAGGTCGTTGCACCCATGAGCGATGTTCTGACTGGTCTGGAAGCCGGCGGACTGTTCCCCCGATTGCAGGAGCGGTACGGCCTCAGGGAGGACCCGCTCGCGCTCGAGACGCCTTTCTATGCCGGTGCTCAACGCCAGCATGCGCTGGAAACCCTGAGACACTTGTGTGGTTTTGGCGACCTGGCACTGATACTCACTGGTGCCCGGGGAGCCGGCAAGACCCGCTTGCTTGGGGAACTGGTAAGGAGTGAAGGCGGGCGGCTGGAGTTCATCCGCCTTCATGCCGGCAAGCTGGACTGCCTTGACGCCGTGGTGCGCGCCCTGTATCGGGGAATCGGTCGCCGTCCTCCTGAAGGGCAAACATCACGGGAGGCCCTGGCCGCGTTTTTCACGCTGTCGGAGGAAGCTACCTGCAAGGGGCGACGGCAGGTTTTGCTGGTGGATGACGCCGATCAGGCATCGTCCGGAGTATTGCGGGGCCTGTTGGAGGCCTTTCGTTGTGCAGACAGATCACTGGCGGCTGTTCCCATACTCGCCGGCTCTGGTGGTCTGCACGAGCAGTTGGGGTTGGATCGTGACGAGGGCCTTTCGGCCAGTGTTCATGCCATCGGTTTGCCGTGGTTTGAACGGGAGGATATCCGTCAGTATCTTGAACCACGGGTGCTCAAGGCTGGTGGTAAGCCGTCCGAATTACTGTCCGCGCGTCGCCTGGATCAACTGACAACCCTGGCCCAGGGCAGCCCGGGACGTCTGCAGCGAGTTGCCCATGCTGTTTGGCTGGATATGGCAACCACGCCGGGGAAGATGGCTGGCACCGCAATGCGGGGCTGGTTCGGCTCTATCCGGTGGGTGGCCCTTGCCATCGTGCTTCTGGGTGCCTCCTGGTGGTTTGTTGCCAGTCAGTACGATCAGGTCATGGAGACCGAGTCGGGTCGTGTAAAGCCTGAGGTGGAACCAACGCGTGCCATTGTCACGGTTGGGCCGGGCAGCGAACAAAACGGTGGCGGGCCGGTAGGCGTTGAGCCAGACCGGGAGGCCAGTTCCGGTGAGACGGCCATAACGTCACCAGGTGCGGTTTCGGCGTCCGAGGGCCTTGACGGAATGCCTGAAAGCGACTTGCCTGTCAAAGAGCCAGAGCCAGAGCCAGAGCCAGAGCCAGAGCCAGAGCCAGAGCCAGAGCCAGAGCCAGCGGCTAGTCAGGCATTTGAGGCAGCTATGCCCGAAAAGTTCGTGATTCTCGATGAAGTAACGTCAATGTCAGGTTACACGGCACAACTGGTGGCGGGTTATCAGGAGCAAACCGCCGTGACATTTATACGCCGCTATCCGGAACTCGAGGGCCTGCGTTACACTCGAAGTGTACGAAATGGTCAAAACTGGTTTGTGGTCTACCTTGGCCAGTTCGAAAGCCGGGAGGCCGCACGTGCTTCCACCGAGGATCTGCCGTCATCGATACGCTCCCAACAACCCTGGATCAGGGCCCTGGGAGATATCTGAGAGGCGCCTTGAGCGCCTTTTTTTGTGGCTCGGAAATTCAGCAAATCACACCGAGCCAGCGCAAGGTTGGCACCGTATTTGTTTGTATAGGTATTTCCACGAGTGTAAAATAGCCAGCCCTTTTTTTCAGTGTTAGCGGGCGCTTTTGCCCTTCAGGCATTTAAGCTGCTGACAGAAAAGCATTTTTATGCGAGAGAACGCTTATGATGACAGGTTTGTATCATCCCGATGAATTCAGGGACAACTGCGGCTTTGGTCTGATCGCGCACATGAAAGGCGAGGCCAGCCACAAGTTGTTGCAAACTGCCATCGAGTCGCTGACCTGCATGACCCACCGAGGTGGTATCGCTGCAGATGGCAAGACCGGCGATGGTTGTGGCCTACTTATCCAGAGCCCTGACGGTTTCCTCCGTAAGGCTGCGCAGGCTGCTTTTGGCAAGCAGCCTGGCGATCTGTTCGCGGTTGGTCAGATCTTCCTCAGCCCGGAAGATGCCCGTGCAGAGGCAGGACGTAAAGCCATTGAGCAGCGGCTGACGGACCGCGGGCTGGAGATCCTTGGCTGGCGTAAGGTGCCGACAGATCCCTCCTGCCTTGGGCCCATGGCCCAGGAGTGCCTGCCGTGGATCGAGCAGGTGTTCGTGGTGCCGGGCAAGGACCAGAACGAGCGTCAGTTTGCCATTGACCTGTTCGTGGGCCGCCGGCTGGCAGAGCGGGACATGGAGGAAGACGAGGAATTCTACATCTGCAGTCTGTCCCACAAGACCCTGTCCTATAAAGGCTTGATGATGCCGGCAGACCTGACCCGGTTCTACCCGGACCTGGGTGACCCGGACCTTGAGACTGCCATTTGCGTATTCCACCAGCGGTTTTCCACCAACACCATGCCCAAGTGGCCGCTGGCCCAGCCATTTCGCTATCTGGCCCACAATGGTGAGATTAATACCGTCGCTGGCAACCGTAACTGGGCTCTGGCCCGTGCGGCCAAGTTCGAGGCGCCGGATCTGCCCGATCTGCAGACACTTCAGCCGCTGGTGAACCTGACCGGTTCCGATTCCTCCAGCATGGACAACATGCTGGAAGTGCTGCTGGCCGGTGGGGTGGACCTGTTCAGGGCAGCCCGGATGATGATTCCGCCGGCATGGCAGAACGTGGATACCATGGATTCCGAGCTGCGGGCTTTCTACGAGTACAACTCCATGCATATGGAGCCGTGGGATGGCCCCGCCGGTCTGGTGTTGTCCGATGGTCGCCATGCAGTCTGCATGCTGGACCGCAATGGCCTGCGTCCGGCCCGCTGGGTGATCACCAGGGATGACTTCATTACACTCGCCTCCGAGATTGGCACATACAGCTACAAGCCCGAAGACGTGGTGGCAAAAGGCCGCGTTGGTCCCGGTCAGATGCTGGCTATTGATACCGAAAGCGGCGAGGTGCTGCATACCCGCGACATCGATCAACGACTGAAGAGCGCACAGCCATACAAGAAGTGGCTCCGGGAAAATGCCCTGCGAGTCGAGTCCACACTGAACTCCGCCACACCGGAATTCCGGCTGATGGACAACGACGAGCTCCAGGTTCATCAGAAAATGTACATGGTGACCTACGAAGAGCGTGACCAGATACTGCGTCCGCTGGCAGAAAATGGTCAGGAAGCCGTGGGCTCCATGGGGGACGACACCCCCATGGCCGTGCTTTCCAGCAAGGTTCGTCATGTCGGCGACTACTTCCGCCAGAAGTTTGCCCAGGTGACCAACCCGGCCATCGATCCGCTGCGTGAGGCCGTGGTCATGTCCCTGGAGACCTGCCTGGGCGCCGAGCAGAACGTCTTCGAGGAAACCGCTGGCCACGCCAACCGGATTATCCTGACCACGCCGGTACTGTCGCCGGCCAAGTTTCTGCGCATCGAAGGCAATGACCGGCCCGGCTTTGAGGTGGCAAGGATCCCCCTGAGCTACAGTCCGGAGCGGGGGCTTGAGAATGGCGTTCGTGACATCTGCGAAGCGGCCGGAAAAGCGGTCCGCGATGACGGCAAGGTGCTGTTGATTCTTTCGGACAAGGATCTGAAAGAGGGCGAGTTGCCGGTCAACAGTCTGATGGCTACCGGCGCGGTCCACCATCACCTGGTTGATAAAGGTCTGCGCTGCGATTCCAATATTATTGTGGAAACCGGCTGGGCTCGCGACCCGCATCATTTTGCAGTGCTGTTCGGCTTTGGCGCCACGGCGGTCTATCCCTACCTTGCCTATCAGGTCATCAACGACCTGATTCGTACCGGCGAGATGCTGATGGATCCCATCGACGCCAAGAACAACTATCGCAAGGGCATCAACAAGGGGCTGCTGAAGATCCTGTCGAAAATGGGGATTTCCACCATCACTTCCTACCGTGGTGCGCAACTGTTCGAGGCCGTGGGCATTGCCGATGAAGTGGTGAACCTGTGTTTCAGGGGGGTTCCCAGTCGCATCCAGGGTGCCACCTTCTTCGACTTCCAGCAGGACCAGGAACAGCTGGCAGCCATCGCCTGGAAGCGGCGCAAGTCGATCACCCAGGGCGGCCTGCTCAAGTACGTGCACGGCCAGGAATATCACGCCTTCAATCCGGATGTGGTCACCACACTGCAGAGTGCAGTCACCAGCGGCGACTATGGTCAGTATCAGGAGTACGCCGGCCTGGTGAATAATCGCCCGGTATCCACGCTCCGTGACCTGTTGACGTTCCGCAAGGACATCAAGCCGGTGGATATCGACGAGGTGGAGCCAGTAGAGAATATCTTCCCGCGCTTTGATTCCGCGGCCATGTCCCTTGGCGCCCTGTCACCAGAAGCCCACGAGGCCCTGGCGGTTGCCATGAACACCCTCGGCGGGCGTTCCAACTCCGGCGAGGGCGGCGAAGACCCGGCCCGCTATGGCACCGAGAAGCGCTCCAAGATCAAACAGGTCGCCTCTGGTCGCTTTGGCGTTACAGCCGAATACCTGCGCAGCGCCGATGTCATGCAGATCAAGGTGGCTCAGGGTGCCAAGCCCGGTGAAGGCGGCCAGCTGCCTGGTGGCAAAGTCAATGCACTGATCGCACGACTGCGTTACTCGGTGCCTGGCGTCACCCTGATTTCGCCGCCCCCGCACCACGACATCTATTCCATCGAGGACCTGGCTCAGCTGATCTTTGATCTCAAGCAGGTCAACCCGAAGGCGCTGGTTTCCGTGAAGCTGGTTTCCGAGCCAGGTGTCGGCACCATCGCCGCTGGCGTCGCCAAGGCTTACGCCGACCTGATCACGGTGTCCGGTTACGACGGTGGTACCGCTGCCAGTCCGCTGACCTCCATCCGTTACGCCGGGTCCCCCTGGGAGCTGGGTCTGAGTGAGACTCAGCAGGCGCTGCGAGCCAACGACCTGCGCGGCAAGATCCGTCTGCAGACAGATGGTGGCATCAAGACTGGCCTGGATGTGGTCAAGGGTGCCATCCTGGGCGCCGAGAGTTTCGGTTTCGGCACCACGCCGATGGTCGCCCTGGGCTGCAAGTACCTGCGGATCTGTCACCTGAACAACTGTGCCACCGGTGTCGCCACTCAGGATGATTACCTGCGGGAAGAGCATTTCAAGGGCACAGTGGAAATGGCCATGAACTTCTTCCGCTTCGTGGCCGCGGAAACCCGTGAGTGGATGGCAAGACTGGGTGTTCGCAACCTCGAGGAACTGGTGGGGCGTGTTGATCTGCTTGAGCGCCTGCCTGGCGATACCGAACGCCAGAGGCGCCTGGACCTCAGCCACCTGTTGCACAACGACCATATCCCGGCGGACAAGCCCCAGACCTGTCAGGTGGAACGTAACCACCCGTTTGATGAGGGTGCTCTGGCGGAGCGAATGGTCAAGGAAACCGCTGAGGCCATCGCGGACAGGAAAGGCGGTACCTGGTCGTTCAATGTGACCAACTGCGACCGCTCGATTGGCGCCCGGCTGTCCGGTGAGATCGCCCAGCTCCACGGCAACCAGGGTATGGCAGACAGTCCGATTGTGCTGAACCTGACCGGTACCGCCGGACAGAGCTTTGGCGTCTGGAACGTGGGTGGACTGCACATGCACCTGGAAGGTGACGCCAACGACTATGTTGGCAAGGGCATGACCGGTGGCAAGCTGGTGGTGCACCCGCCGAAGGTGAGCAGCTTCAAGTCCCAGGAAACCGCCATTGTTGGCAATACCTGCCTCTATGGCGCAACGGGTGGCAAGCTGTACGCTGCCGGTACCGCCGGTGAGCGCTTCGGGGTCCGTAATTCCGGCGCCCACGCGGTTGTTGAAGGTGCCGGCGACCACTGTTGTGAGTACATGACCGGTGGCCTTGTGGCCGTGCTGGGAACCACTGGCTACAACTTCGGCGCCGGTATGACCGGTGGTTTCGCCTACGTGCTGGATGAGAACAACACCTTCGTGGACAAGTACAACCATGAACTGGTGGAGATCCAGCGCATTTCCAGTGAGGACATGGAGCCCTACCGCAATCACCTGCGTGGTGTTGTTACCGAACACGTGGATGAAACCGGTAGCGAATGGGCCCGCCATATCCTTGAGAATTTCGACGACTACGTTGTCCGCTTCTGGCTGGTGAAGCCGAAAGCCGCCAGCCTCAAGAGCCTGTTGGCCAGCACCCGGGCGCGTCCGGAATAAAAGGCCGCCATCAACCGTAGTCAGTGGCCGCTCCGCATGGCGAGAGCGGCCCGTCGAAATCATGATGATGAGAGCGTCACGATGAAAGAACGACTGAACAACGATTTCCAGTTTGTCCAGGTGGGCCGTGTCGACCCGAAAAAGGTGCCTGCCAGCAAGCGTCGCAAGAACTTCGGCGAGATCTACTACCAGTTCGAGCCTGTGGATGCCAGCAGCCAGGCACACCGTTGCCTGGAGTGCGGCAACCCCTATTGCGAATGGAAGTGCCCGGTTCACAACTATATTCCCAACTGGCTCAAGCTGGTGTCCGAGGGCAACATCATGCGGGCCGTGGAACTCTGTCACGAGACCAACTCCCTGCCGGAGGTCTGTGGTCGTGTCTGTCCCCAGGACCGGCTGTGTGAAGGCGCCTGCACCCTGAACGACGGTTATGGGGCCGTTACCATCGGTTCGGTGGAAAAGTACATTACCGACACTGCCTTCGCTCTGGGCTGGAAGCCGGATATGTCGGAAGTCAAATGGACCGACAGGAAGGTTGCGGTTATCGGTGCCGGGCCGGCCGGCCTTGGCTGTGCGGACGTGCTGGTGCGTAATGGCGTCAAGCCGGTGGTGTTTGACCGCTATCCGGAAATCGGCGGTCTGCTGACCTTTGGTATCCCTGAGTTCAAGCTTGAAAAGACCGTGATGACCCGCCGTCGTGAAGTGTTCGAAGAAATGGGTGTCGAGTTCCGCCTGGAAACCGAGGTGGGCAAGGACGTCCAGCTTCAGGACATTATCGATGAATATGATGCGGTCTTCATGGGCATGGGCACCTACACTTATATGAAGGGAGGTTTCCCGGGCGAGGAACTGGATGGTGTTCACGATGCTCTTCCATTCCTGGTGTCCAACGTGAATCGACGCCTGGGGTTCGAAAAGGATGCGAGCGAGTTCGTCGATATGAAAGGCAAGCGGGTGGTCGTGCTGGGCGGTGGTGATACCGCCATGGATTGTAACCGCACCTCCATTCGTCAGCAGGCCGCCAGTGTCACCTGTGCCTACCGCCGCGATGAGGCAAACATGCCGGGCTCGCGTCGTGAGGTTGCCAATGCCAAGGAAGAGGGCGTCAAGTTCCTGTTCAACCGGCAGCCCATTGCCATCATTGGTGAGGACCGGGTTGAAGGCGTCAAGGTGGTACAGACCAAGCTGGGCGAGCCTGATGAAAATGGCCGTCGGCGTCCGGAAGTGGTGCCTGGGAGTGAGGAAGTCATTCCGGCCGATGCGGTTCTGGTTGCCTTCGGTTTCCGACCGAGCCCGGCGGACTGGTTCAGTGAGCTGAGTGTGAACACCGACGATTCCGGCCGGGTGAGCGCACCCGAGGAAGCGGAGTTCGCCTTCCAGACCACTAACCCGAAGATATTCGCCGGTGGTGATATGGTCCGTGGCTCTGATCTGGTGGTCACCGCGATCTGGGAAGGCCGCGAAGCCGCCGAGGGGATTCTGGACTACCTGGATCTCTGAGCCAATCGTAATCTGATGCGTATCAAAAGGGCGGCTTCGTTCAACGAGCCGCCCTTTTTTATTGCGGTGTCCCGTCCTGAAATACGTTGTCATCTGGAGAATGAGCAGATGGGCAACGATACTCCCACCCGGAAGAAGCGCACGCAGCGTGATTACAACCTGGGCTT